>JALUTL010000157.1 GCA_027016475.1 Candidatus Heimdallarchaeota archaeon | reverse complement strand
AACCACTGCCGGGTGTGTGACCAGGAGTTTCAAGCACACTTAAAAAGAATCTGCCTATCTTTATTTTGGTTTTATTATCGATAAACTTATCAACTAAGGGCTTGGGATCAACCTCAATTCCTAAAAAATGTTGGGCACTGGCTTGGAGTTTATCCAGTAAAAACTTATCTTTGGCGTTGATGACAAACGGGATATTAAAAGCCAGTTTTAACTCAGTGGCAGCCAAAAGATGGTCAAAATGTCCATGAGTGGCAACGATTTTAATTGGTTCGACGTCCAGGTCAGCTAAAGTTCGGATAATAAAATCAGCCGCATCACCAGGATCAACAATGATAGCCTGCGCCCGATCATAAACTAAATAACAATTGGTTTGGAGTTGACCGACAACTAATTTCTTGACCTTCAAGCTCATGAAGTCTTGGTTTTAATTCTTTTAGTGGCGCGAGTAAATATTTTCTCGATTTCTTTGCGGCTTTTGCCTCGGGTGTAATAAAGCTTGGCTCGTCTGACTCCGGGCAACCCTCTCCTTAAAACCTCGATTTTTTCAAGAGTTGGCGAGGATAGGGGATAAATTTTCTCAATACCAATCTGGGCTGTCCCGATCCTTCTAACTGTAAACGTCTTACCAGCCCCTCGGCCTTTAATGCCAATGACCATTCCCTCAAAAGTCTGGGTTCTAGTTTTGCCACCCTCGTCAATTTTTTGAATCACCCGAATCTGATCACCAACACCAAACTCAGTATCTTTGTGTTTTGCTTTTAACATCTTAAAAAGTAAAACCCCTTTTTTTGTTTAGTGGCGGGGTTAAACTGGTCTATTCTACATCAAACTAGGCGGTTCCTTCAAGGACCTCTGAAATTAAATGAGCCAAATTTTCGCTCCATTTTATCTTAAAGGGCAGTCTCATTTTCTTGTTGGTACCCTCAAAAACTAAAGTCACGGTTTGCTCTCCCGGGTGAGCCAGCAATAATTTTTTTAAGCGGGTCAACTGCTCAAGCCTCACTCCTTGAGGTATCCTGATAAACAAATTATCCTCGGCTCTGCCCTTTTGAGAGTCCTTGGTCTCAACCGCCTCAACTATTAAAGTTGGAGCCTCTTCCCGGGAATCTACCCGGCCGATAATCACCAAAACCCGGTTATCAACCCACAAGTCGCGGGTACTCCGGTAGATTTTCGGGAAAACAACGGCATCAATTGAGCCAGTGTCGTCCTCTATTCTAACAAAGGCCATTTCCTGGCCAGTCTTTTTGGTAACGACAATCCTCACCTCAGAAACCACAGCGGCCACCCGAACTGTCTCGCCAATGGTATGCTGAGGTGAGATTTCATAGATTTTATGAGTTGCCTTATGACTTAGTTGGCTGATCAACTCACCCAAAGGTCTGGCCGAAAGAGAAAAACCTAAAAGTTGCCGCTCCAGAGTCTGCAATTCTTCATCGCTGAATTCTGCCACGTCTTGACTAATCAATGGCTGGGAGACTTGGCTGCTTTTGGCAATCTCCTCTTGGCTGAAAAGGCCTTGTTGAGGGGTAGAACCGCTTGGTTTGGCTACTTTGCTGCGGACCTCATCAAGCGAGGCCAAAAGAGCTGCCCTTTTGCCAAAAGCACTCATGGCGCCAACCTTGATCAAACTTTCCAAAACTTTTTTGTTGACTTTGCGACTATCAACCCGGCTGATAAAATCAACAAAAGAGGTAAACTTGGCTTCTTCCCGAGCTTTCAAGATGGCTTCAATCGCCGCTTTACCAACATTTTTGATGGCACTCAAGCCAAACCGAATCGCCTTGCCATCAAGTGATTCTTTGTCAGGGACAATAGTAAAGTTAACTCTTGATTCGTTAATATCGGGTGGCAAAATTTTAATTCCCATTCGACGGCTTTCATTGATAGCGGCCGAAATTTTATCTTTATCCCCTGCCTCAGCACTCAAAAGGGCACACATAAATTCAACTGGATAATTAGCCTTCATGTAGGCAGTTTGATAAGCCAGCATGCCATAACTGGTCGCATGAGCTTTGTTAAAGCCATAACCTGAGAAGGGCTCGATCAATTTGAAGAGTTCTTCTGCTTTTTCCGACGACATTCCGTTTTTAATCGCGCCCTCAATAAACTTCTTTTTTTGGCGCTCCATTTCTTTGGGAATTTTTTTGCCGACAGCCTTTCTGAATTTGTCCGCCTCCTCCCAATCATAGCCGGCGATTTTAATGGCTGTCATTAAAACGTCATCCTGATAGACAATCAGTCCGTAGGTTTTCTTTAAGTACTCCTTCATCCGGGGATCAAAATATTTGACCTTAGCCGGGTTATTTTTCCGTTCAATGTATTCGGGAATTTGGGCCATAGGTCCCGGCCGATAAAGCGCCACCATCGCCATCAAATCTTCAACTTTAGTCGGCTTAAGCTCTTTTAAATATCTGGTCATCCCTGATCCGGAAAGCTGGAAAACGCCCATCGTCTCTCCCCTTGAAAGCATCTCAAAGGTTTTCTTGTCATCAAGGGGAATTTTGTGAAAATCAATACTGACCCCCCTGAGCTTTTTCACTATCTGAATGCACGACCCCAAAATAGAAAGGTTCCTTAATCCCAAAAGGTCAAATTTAAGCAAGCCAACCGCCTCGGCCGAAACGTTTGGGTCCAAGGCATTCATGTCATATTGGGTAATGATTTTTTTTCCTTCTGGATCAAGTTGAATGGGAGTAAAATTGGTGATTTCCTCGGGCGCAATAACCAAACCGGCAGCATGAACTGAGATATGCCTGGCGTTGCCTTCTATCTGGCGGGCTAAGTCAATGATTTTTCTCGCGTCTTTATCTGAATCATATAAACTCTTAAGCTCGGCAGAAATTTTTAAAGCTCTGTCAATACTCATGGGAAACCCTTGCGAACCAAAAGGGATTAGTTTGGCAATTCTGTCGCCAGTGGCATAGTCATAACCTAAAACTCGGGCAATATCCCGAACAGAGGCTCTGGCCATCATTCGTCCAAAAGTGCAAATTTGGGCCACTTTGTCATGACCATATTTATCAGAAATATAAGCAATGATTTCTTCCCGTCGGTCATCGGCAATATCAAAGTCAATATCAGGAGGTGATGGCCGCCAAGGCGTTAAAAATCGCTCAAAAGGCAAATCATAATCCAGAGGATTAATGTTAATGATCCCCAGGGCATAAGAAACTAACGAGCCTGCCGCTGAACCGCGGGTATTGGTAACAATCCCGTGTTTGGCCGCCCAATGAGCAATATCAGCCACTATCAAAAAATAGGTCGCATAGCCCTTCTGTTCAATAATTTCCATCTCGTACTCCAGTCGCTTTTTAATTTCAGGAGTGATTTTTTTGACTCTCTTTTTAATTCCCTGCCAAACGTTCTCCTCCAAGGCCTCATCGGCAGTCTTACCTTCCGGCAACTCATATTTGGGGAAATACCACTTATTGAGAGTGATTTTGACGTTGCATTTATCGGCGACTTCCAGGGTATTTTCCAGTGCTTCGGGCAAATCGACAAAAAGATCGGCCATTTCCTCGGGAGTCGTCACGTAATAAGAGGGTGTATCAATAAACCTTAGCCTTTTGATATCCGAGACGTTCTTGCCAGTAGCAATACAAACTAAGGCATCCTGGGCCGTAGCATCTTCTTTTCTGATGTAATGAACGTCGTTGGTAGCCACAATGGGAATCCCCAACTGGCGGCTAAGTTTTATCACCCCTTCACCAATTCTTTTCTCGTTTTCAGCCATTTGGGCCACTTCCCGCCTCAACTCAGCCGACCCCAACCCATCGACAAATCTTTCGTACTGGTGCCTCTGGATTTCTAGATAATAATCCTCGCCAAAAACCTCTAAAAACCAAGTGGCAATTTTTTTGGCCTCTTCAAAATTATCTTCAAGCAAAGCTTGGGCCAGCTCTCCCTGAGGACAAGCCGAAGTACAGATCAAGCCCTCTGAGTACTTAGCCAGAGTCTCTCGGTCAATCCTGGGGCGGTAGTAATAACCTTCCAGATGGGCTTCTGAAGTGATCTTCATCAAATTTTTGTAACCCTTTTCGTTTTTAGCCAAAAGCAGCAAGTGAAAATTTTTAAATTTGCCTCTTTCGGGCCTTAAGCGGTGATCTACGTTGGTGGTATAAGCTTCCATACCAATGATTGGCTTCACTCCTTGAGCCTTGATTTCCTTGTAAAACTCAATTACCCCGTACATGGCGCCATGATCAGTAATGGCGACAGCATCCATACCCCTTTCCTTAACGTACTGAGCCAAATCAGCTATTTTTGACAAGCCATCCAAAAGGGAGTATTCCGTGTGAAGATGAAGGTGAATAAACTTTTTCGCCATGCCGCCTTATTTATAAACTGCCTGATCAAAAGTTTCAATGGGCCGTTTTTTTATTTAAACCTTCCAGTAACAACTGCTTGATAAGCTGAGGGTTGCCTTTGCCTCTTAACCCCTTTTGCACCCTACCGATCAAATAACCAATCGCCGCTTGTTTACCCTGTTGATAATCAGTGACTGCCTTGGTCTCAGTGAGCAATACTTTATCTACTTCCTGCTTAACTTGTTTGGCACTGGCATATTCTTTTTGACTTAGCTCCACCAGTTTTCTAATCAAACCAGCCGGCTCTGGGAATTTGCCGTCCAAGTGCTGATTAACCATTACCCCGGCAATCATTTTGGCTGACAATTGATGCTTTTGGCCTAGTAAAATAGCTTTTTCTAAATAACGAATTCTTTCTTTGTCTTGAATTAAAACTTCGACATAATTTTCCGGAATTTTATACTTGCCAACCAGTTTTTCTCGCTTTTCGGCCGGCAAATCTGGCAAAGCTTTTCTAATCACCTCAATCTCCACCGGTTTAAATCTTAAGGGTGGCAAATCTGGCTCTGGGAAGTAACGGTAATCT
>JALUTL010000156.1 GCA_027016475.1 Candidatus Heimdallarchaeota archaeon | reverse complement strand
GATTAACAATATGAGGCGCAAATTCATATAAAAATCACCATTAAAAATTTTTTTAGCAATTGGGTTCAAATGAGTTTGTTTTCATTACAAAAACACCATAGAATTTTTCACAGTAAATTTTCCGGTTTCAATGAAAAAAATTTCAATGAAAAAAATAAAGCAGTAGGAATGTATCCTTGTTTCAGATACACAGAGCAAGAAAAATGTTCAGTTCTAGAAATCTGGGACGTTAAGACTGATGCCTCCTCCGCCCCCGGAGGATTTGCTAGGAAGAAGACCCAAAAAGGCAGTTGGAGATCGGGATTGAGTGTATACAACACATGGACCGAAGAAGCGAAGGACTAGTCCCTCTCCACCGAATAAAAATGATTTGACACGCCCTACTTTGGACAGCTTAAATTGGCTACCCTCAGGAGTGGCAAAGAAAATTCCACTGTCGATGACAAATTCAGCACCAGCGGGAACTTCGTGTCGAACGACAACACCAAACGATCCCGTAAAAATTATCCCTTGCCCTTCCTCAGCTGACGCATGGGTAAGGAATGCACCTTCACCGCCGAAAATGCTACGGAAACCACCCCACTTCGAAGATATCTTGACATTGGGACTTCCGGCAACATACGCATCTTGTTGGAGTATCAGACTCTCGTTGGCATTTAACTCAAAAGCCTGAATTGAACCGGGAAATGGTGGGGCAAATACAACCTTGCCAGGACCATGGAATGTGTTCTGAAAGAATGATTCACCTGAAAACATTCTTTTGATGCCACGTAAAACTCCACCGGATGAAGTTTCCATTTTCACTGTCCCATCCATGTACGACATGGCCCCTGGTTCAGCACGTATCGATTCTCCCTCAGCGAGCATGACATGAAGCTCCGCAAATGCGTCGCCTCCAACAATTTCGTATTTGTACATATCATTACCTGATCAGCCATATAATTAAATTTTCGCCCAATTAAATGATCTGATGGTTAGCTGGTCACCGAAATTACACTACATGAAGAATACTATTCTTAAAAATTATAAAAAGAGATACCATAATTTAAAAATTTTGCAACAAGATTTTTCTTTTTTTCAAGCTGACATGGCTAATTGTCATTGAATGCGAGTATGAAACATCAATATTTTAACCAAACACCTTTTTTGTAATTGGTATCCATATTCATAACAATGAGTGAAAAAGCCGGAATGCCCGAAGACATTACTCCAAAAAAAGCCACACCCTTTCTACTTGCAGCCGTAGGATGCTGCGCATTGCCATTGGTTGCAATTTCAGGAGGAGGAATAGTTTTTGCTTCAGTTCTTGCAGTATCAGCAGTGGGTGGAACCATATACAAATTTCAGCAAAGGAAACAGCAGGAAGAGGAAAGCGAAAAGAAACCAAACACTATGCCATAAGCATTTTGCCATTTAGGCATAAAATTTTATAATAGTAGAAAACAATCGCAACCCTATGTCCCAAAGTGAAAACGACAAACCCCAATCAGGAAGTTATCGATTAAAGTTTGGTCGAGATGAATTTCTCAGGCTGTTGGATGAAGCAAAGCCAAAAAGGTTCTACAGGGTAAGAAATTTTCATTACTTTTCCTTTGATGGATTTGTCATGTACTGCCAAGATGACATCGATGATGCAATAATTGGCAGAAAAGTGTTCAATGGATGATACATTTGTATCTAGCCATGCCTCCCTGTCTCCGATATCGATCGATACCAAAGACGACAGGGACATCCGCTGATCCACCTCAGGACTCGCAGGATGCCATGCCTGTCTGTCCCTCATCGACGGGGAATGTTCCCTGCCGGAGTGCAGATGGCCACCAGTAACACACCGGCTGTTTTGGCCACCTTTGGCAGCCCATCATCGCAGTGACCTCTCGCGGGATATGTTAGGGAACGTTCGACACTATTCTCTCCTGCTCCAAACGCGTGTTTGGAACAGTCGGTTACCTTTCGTCCGGATGGACTCAATGGTAGAGAGACTGTTTTTCCTGTACATCGGGAGAGGCCATGACTCATGAACCAATCCGTCCCCTTCCATTCTGAATTGAGTATTTAAAGTCCAGTAAGTGAACATCTTAAACTCGCACGATTTTTAGCTTTATTGGTCATGTTCACAAAGCAGATTGTGATACCTCTTTCAGAATGATTTCAAAGGCTTGCTTTTGCATTTCCAAACTCATCGTTCCAAATCGGCCATCAGTTGATTGTTCTGGCAGGAGTGGAACATGGATAAATCCTGCGGGAATATCAATGCCATTTTTCTTTAAGTAGTTCATACAATGGTAGAATATTTGGTTGCATCCATATGATCCTGCACTCAAGGATACATAACTTGGTATTCCATTTTTCCTTAGGGCGTTCACAATCTGTTCATTGGAGAGTGTAGAATATTCCATCCGGGCCATCCATGTCCAAAATCTGATTTTCCACAAAAGTTTCGCAATTGTAGGGGGTCTTTGCATTTGCATAATTGATTGCAATTCTTTCTGGAGTAATTGCATTTCGATTTACCTGCCCTGTCATTACAATGGCCTTGGGCCTGTATGATTCAATTGCTTCCTCTATCTGCTTTCCAATGCTGGGGAATTCCAACATCACAACTTTGCCGACCACATTGGTGTTGTTGATCTGATGCCCATCAAAATGCTTGGCCAAAAGTTTGGTTGGGTTGACAGTGAAGTTTCCGAATGGCTCAAATCCTGTCAGAAGAACATTCATACTTCATATTTCC
The DNA here is from genome assembly GCA_027016475.1 of Candidatus Heimdallarchaeota archaeon. Taxonomy (GTDB): domain Archaea; phylum Asgardarchaeota; class Heimdallarchaeia; order Heimdallarchaeales; family Kariarchaeaceae; genus WAKA01. The sequence continues at coordinate 11,113 of JALUTL010000156.1, read as the reverse complement.
TAATCTGTTTATATGGTTATTTCATGGCTTCAACAATTTTTTTAGTCAAAAATTATCGATGATGCTATGAAATTCCAAAAAAGTGGTTTTTTATTGTTTCCAACTATCTTACCCCAACTCCCTATTTCTTGGAATGGAAAAAGTTCAAAAACGATTAATTTCTTCCTATGTCATGGCATTCGTAAGCGTTCTTTTTGGATGGCTTCATGTCATGTTTGCCGTACTGGTTGTTGGTGGCGGATTCTTTAATCTTTTCCTTCTTCTGCCTGTTCTTAGAACCCTAGATCCACAGACTGCCGGACAAATTTCTTTGAATGTCGCCAAGAAATTTACCATATTGGTTTGGGTGTCCATTGCTGGCCTTCTTGCTACTGGGTTGGTGAGGGTTGCACTGGACTCCTCATTTGAACGGGCATTTGGCTTTGACAATCCCTATGGTGTAACAATGAATATTAAGGTAATCCTGTTCATTGCAATCATAGTCCACGCTTTTCTTATCACACGAACTGGACGAAAAATTCCTACTGCATCGTCTCCTGAGGAAAGGGCTCTTTTGCAACAGAGGATTTTCAGATTTTCACTGATCAATACGATTTTGGCTTTTGTGGTAATTTTCTTGGCTGTTGGTCTCAGGTATGGTGGATCTGTCTTCTAGGTTCTTTTCCAAGGTGTGTTTAAGAATTCTATGGCATGACTAGGTGCACATGCACCATCCATGGCTCCATTATATTTAAAAGAGTGGAGGAATTTCCAATTGGAAGCCAAGGAGAAGATAAGTTTGAACCTGTGTATCGCGTATTGCTGGTTGTTCATATCTTCTATTTTCCAAAACGAATTTCAGAATGGCTTTTTGTAATGGATCAATTATCCAATACTCCTTCACACCATATTTTTCATAGATTTCCCTTTTTTTCCAGATCCTGCAATCTGTTTGTCGACAAAATTTCGATGATTAGATCAGGTGAACCATTGATGTTCTTTTCCCCTATTATTACATAATTTCTGGCCAAAATCAAAACAAGGTCAGGTATTGTCATATTTTCCGGAGACAGCACGACGTCAATGGGTGCAGAGAATACCTTTCCGATTGGGTTCTTTAGCAGATACTGATACATAATCGTTAAAATGTTTCGACTAATTGCCTGATGCAATACTGTAGGCGATGGTACCATGAACAAATCACCATCTATCAACTCAAGCATTGGCCCTTCTGGATATTCTGGAATCCCCTCCAAATCTTCGACAGTGAAATATAATTTGTGGGAAGGGGGACGAACCTACATGTTTTTCCTAGGAATGATCATTGGATAAGCTTATTTTCACTAGTATAAAAAGGGAGTGATTTTCTGAAATATTGAATTTCTGTGTATGCTTGTTTGATGTATTGAATCCTCGAATTCCAACTATAACTGAACAGTTCGCAAAATTTTGGGAGCATCGGCATTCATTCTTTCATAAACCAAGGTTGTCAATTGAGCAAGAGTGGATCACCATCGTCTGGTTTACATACAGAATTATGACTATGGAATCCTTAACAACCTTCTGAAAGAAGGAACACATCATCCCACTATTTGAATGGAGACAGTGTCTTCCCGATCATTCCACCAAGCAGTATGAACGTTGCAATCAATGCACCGGCAATCAGCACGACAAGAATTAGGACAAAAATTATGATTGCAACCAAAAGTGTCCCAAATGAGCTAGGATTGATTAGCTCACTATTCACCACTCCACCGAAAAGGAGCAATGGGATTATTGAAATAACAATAATCGTTGCAGAAGAAGAGATTGAAGCCTTTTTTATTCTCTGAGGAGCAAAAAAACCACCAAAAAATCCAGAAACCAATCCGATCCCTGCCAATATGGCAAATGCAACTCCGTCAGCAAGATCTTTTCCTCCAAAAAAATAAAAGAAAGTCCACAAGAGACCAAACACGGAGGATATGATAATGACATATCCTTTGAACAATTGAGACATATCCCGACAAGAAAGGTGAAAATAAAAACATATCCAATTGTTGAACAAAATTCTGAAAAGGGAAATCAAATGTTATTTCCCAAATCCAAGGTATTCTATAGGTTCTGAATTTTTCATATGTTCTTTGCAAAGGTTGGTTGAAATTGCAAATCAGGGGCGGGATTATCTTCTAAATTCTTGAAATTTCAATTCTGCAATTATCATGACCCATTGCAATGCATTGGGTCTCTTTTCCAGTGTACTTTCTTGATTTCCGGAATAGATTGTCATAAAGGAGATCATCCAATTCTGGTTTTTGGGATATGTCTGCATGAAATACCAAGCTCATCAACGCAATTGACGCGCCAACTGCAAGATAACATTTAGGACTGTCAGAATGGGTTTTATAGCATCGAACGTATGCATCACCTTCGTATGAATTTTTAATTTCCAGAATCAACTTTTCTTCCGAAACCTCTATGATTTTATAAACGCCCCACCCAAGGACGTTAATTATCGCCACCATTCCGCGAATCCAGTCCTCCTTTTCTTGGATTAGGGGTACGACAACTGAGTAAAACTCGTCACTTTTCATGATGCCGCCGAATGTGTTGAATCCACAGACGTGACCCGCTTCAATAAGAAGTTCACGAGCGGCCTCAAGTGTTTCTGGATCGTTTTGCAGTCCCTCTGCAAATATTTTTTCGAATTCAAAAGAAATTTGGGAATAGTAATCGCCTTGAATTTTGGTTAGGAACACATCAAATGCAGGGATTAATCCGTTCTCATCGTTATTAATTTCTGCTTTACTGAATTGAATTGTTACATACTCCATATCAATCATGTCCTCACCTCAAAAACACACATTTCATTTTGATCAGGGTCGATTGAAATGCAACGTGTTTCAAAAAAATCTTTCTTTTGACCAGTCAGAATTTCTGCTGCTGCCCTGACATATCCAGTTGCAAACAAACACACACCCTCTTTTTGGTTGCCAAATTTGTAATAACAATTCAATGCATAATGCGAATTGGAAACAGTGGATCTTCCATTTTCCAAATCATTCAGATCAAGTATTCCTAAACCCAATGCTGAAAAAATTTTCTCGATTGCGGACTTCTTGTCTTCTATTCCTTGGGTCAGGTTGCGAAGCATTTCAGTGTTGATTTTTTGGCTGATTTTGATCTGCACTTCAACCATTTTGTCTCCCAAAGCATCAACTAAAGTCCGTTGGAGGAATGTATTGTAGTGATTACAATGTAAGACTGCTCTTTTTCCACCAATCAGTAGCTCACCATTGCTCAAATCTAGCTTAAACTCTGTCAATTCCTTTGCCTCCTAATTAAATCTCTTATCCTTTTCAAACGAGATTTTGATTTTGTTGGTTCAATATAATTGAATCCCAACGTTTCAACACTCCTTTTCACTAAATCAATAAGCTCTGGAGTGTCAGGGCTATTTTTTGCTTTGGATTTAGAGATTTTCGTCTTTACCACAAGCCTGTAAAGTCCAATCTTTCCGTATTGTTCTTCAATGCTTTGGTATATTGCCATTAATTCTTTGCCCATCCTTAATCCTCCAGAAACTTGTGAAGCGAGCTTTCGAATTCTGAAATGAACACTTCCTTCACACCATCCCTTTGTTTGAATGTAACTACCATTGAATTTCCTGAATCCGGTGCAGTAATATGAAGTTGCTTGCTCTTGAAAATGTACAACTTCTGTGCAAACATAGTTATTTTTCCGTCGAAACGGGTAGTCAACTCTTCCAAGAAACTTTTTATTTGAAAATGCCCCTGATACCTATATTTTGGAAATCCCATACAATCCTTAAGGGGAAACCGGTCAAACTTCACCACTGGATCACCTTCTCAGTATGCCCTGATTGTTTTCCAAACAAAGTTGGATTGGTCTGCTCAAGGAGACGTCTTAAAATTGTCTGATCAATCTCTGAAGCAGTGATAAGTGAATTTATGTCTGCCCCCAAATTAACTTTATGCAGTATTTCGTCCACATTATCACAAATATTTTTAAACAATTCCGATAAATGTTTCATCACTTCATTAGCGGTTGTTTTAGTTTTATATATTTCTTCCACTGATTTCATGATAAATCTGTGAGGTTTGATTTTTGGGGTTAGCATAAGCGTATCCATATTAAGAAGACAATATCCTAAATCCAATGCCAAATCAAATTCCATCTGATTCGTTAAGATCATAATTCTTGAAGGCGCATCAATCTGAAATTCATGACTTATATCATAAATTCCAGTTATTGAAGACAGAAAAAAGATGGTTTGATTGACAAGCTCATCCATTCCATGGATGGCAAATGGTTTTCCTTCAATTAATCCGGTGAGAATTGAAGGGAGGATTGGTCTGATGGCCTCAAGAAAAAGCTTCAAATCTGTTATTTCGGCATTTCCTTGAAAATTCCCTTCCATACTTTTCAGGATTTTTTCAGCAAAATTGTACAGTAACTCTTCAGACTCAAGGATATCTTTTCTATCATTGACCCAGTATTCTCCAAACTTCTTCAAATGTTCATCCGCGAAAATTTTCAGTTTATGTCGGTAGGTATGGAAATCAATGAACTTGAGTTTTTTGAATAAAATAGCCATAATATGTGTTATTTCCCCAACAGGCATTGTAATGAGTACAATTTGGTTATCCTCACCAATCGGTGCATATATGATCTGATTTTCAATTTGATTAAGTTTACTCAAGTGTAAGGAAATCCAAGTTGTTAAGTTTTGATCTGCGTGACATGTCAACTCTTTAAGCCCTTCCGTCTTTGAGTAGATATATATTGTTGGGATCAACTCCTCCCGGGAATAGATCTTGAAAAAATCTTCTGAAATTTTATCTAAGTAGGTTTCCGCCAATTCTGGAAGTTCAATTTCATTACTTGAAAATGACTGGAGCAAAAACCCGATATATTCTAGCAGATTCATGGCCAGCCTTTCTTTTGATCCTTCTCCCAAAATAAAGATGTAATAACAATTTGTCTCCTTAGCAAAAATTGTGTGGTGGTTTGTCATGATTTTTTTTGAACTATTTTTGTCAAATTCACTTATTACTTGGTTGATTACAGTCATCAATCCAGAATAAAGATAAGCTTTTGTATCATCTGGATTAACACTTGATTTCATATAGATAGGCACACCGGTTTTTTTATCTACAATAAGAAGATGGAGTTCTTTCATTTCTTAACAAATAAATAAATTAGCGTAAATAAATTCTTTCTAGCAAAGCCTACAGAAATACAAATTGTTAACTGAAAAACTTATTCGGATGTGCCCTGTAAATGGCTTCCTTCCTCTTTGCCTTGAACTGTCCAAATTTATTGACAGAAAGGCTTTTAGACATTCATATCAACAATTGACTGATGACTGTTTCCCCGAAGGTCACCAGCACAAGGCATAAACGATCAATGCAACCTGTGGGGAGAGTATCCGTAGCCTCGGCTGGGCCGCAGGGAGAGTAAGCCGCATTCCGATGAAATCAACTATCTGTATGATGTGTTGACCACCAACTTTCCATCTGACAGAACCTTGTGGGATCTTCATCATTATTTCCTGCTGGACGGGGAAAAGCTAGACATTCAGTTTGACATTTCCTATTCCCAAAATTTGGCACTCGTATCGCTATGATGCATCAAAATATGAAAACAGGGTGCCTACCATGGCCATCAATATTCTGTCCGCGTCTACTTACAGGAATGATCTTGGCATTGTCCTTGAACAGTGCCAAAGAATCGGAATTCCTGTCTATGTGATGTTCAGTGACCATCTGCAAACCCCCAGCTATGTCAAGGCACCTATGCTCAAAATCTACTGCAAAGACGGAAACCAATACCACACTGCAGAAATCCACGAAGTATGGTGCAGGGAAGCTGATGACAATGTCGACCCCAACAAGCAACTGGACATTCGCCCTGATCTTTTGCCTTTCAAGTTTGGCATCATGGAACGAAAGGCGAAATACATGAAGGACAATGTCAGTCCTTTGTACTATCTGGCATTGGTTGACCGGAATAGCGGTAAACTTCTGTTGACCGGCCGGCAGTTGGCAGAACAAAGGGCTGACGAGGAGAAAAGAAGAGCCGACGAAGGAAAAAGAAGGGCTGATCAGCTACAAAAGGAATTGGAGGTGCTGAAGAAGGGTTCCTAGTGCATGTAGTTCTTTTAGAACGCATTTCATCATCGCAAATTTCCATTTTATTGTTGAATGATTGCAAAAGCAGGCGATGGAGCTATTGAATGACGAATTTAATGACATACTTGATGAATTGGTGAAGGGGAAAATTCACTGCATCCCATCCCACAAGTTTCTCTCACCTCTGCCTTCAATTGTGATGGCATCCCCTTTCTACTCTTGCGCTCTTTTATCAAGCAATGCAAATGGTTGAATGAGTGCCGGCATGTTTACAATCTTTTACCCCCTGTAATGGATAGAAATTATTGTTGCTATCCACATAATTAGGCAAAATGACACTTTCTATGATCGTTGGATGCATTTTGGATGTATATTCCTCGGCTCCATAGACTGCAACATGGTATGAATAAGGAGTGTTGTTGCAGAGATAATATCTCCACGAGGGTTGCGGCGATCCTCGGTAAAGCCTCATTTACATTGTATCCATTACCTTGGCCCGTAATTCTTTCTATAGAATCATCTAAATCCATGCAACACCAAGGACGACTAGATCTAGCATGGAGTGGGGATACGTTATCGTTTCAAAGTAGCAATTGGTTGCAACAATTTCAATTATCAATAATTAGTTTTTGTACTCCTTTTTTTCACAATAATTATTGCCACAAATGATCCGAATAAAGAGATTGGTAGCGCATTTGTAGAAGTTGTCGATGGAGCGCTTGTTAATCCTGTTACAGTTCCATTTACATCAAAAAATTGAACTGCAAACTCATCTTTCAAGTTGTCTGAGTCCAATTGATTTAAATCCAAGTCAAAACTTGAAGAGGCACGAAGATACACATCTCCATTGATATTTGTAAGTATTGATGGAAGAGTAAAGTCACTCAGTTGAGGAAAAATCCCTTTCATTTCTATTGAACTTCCTGATACAGTATAATTTCCAATAGCGGGAATCTCGAATTGAGTGCCATTTGATGCAAAAGTTGTTATTATGAAACTTATTTCATTGATTGAGAATTCAAAAACAAAACTTACTTCTTTGTAATTTCCCGAATTAAGCATGAAAGACAACGTAAAACGATAAAAGGTTGATTGATTCACTGCAATATTGTCTGCAAACGTGCCATTGACTGCTATTCTCCAATTTGTAGGATCATATCCAAATCCCACCTTGATAAAATCAATAAAATCAGCACCATCATAATCCACTTGATTGTTGGCATTTATTGGATTGAATTTGTAAACGTCTGAATAATTGTCATTAAAGACAGCTTGGTATTGAGGATTGACTTGTACATCGTTAACAATGCCACTTATATTTGCAATAGCAATATCTTGAATTTCTTCGGTCGAAGCATTCAAATCTAGATCAAAGGTTGCTTCTGAGCGGATGTAAAAATACCCGGGAACCAAGGAAAAACCAGTGAGTTGAGAGAACGTTGCCGAAAGCGATAATGAATCGCCAGAAAGGGTTTTTGTTACAGGAATATCATCAAATTGACTTTGAGTACCATTCTGAAAGTTCAATTGTAAAGAAACACTTTCTTTGCCATCTCTTACATAAAAGCTGAATAGGATGTCTTTATATTCAACAAATAGGGGTTTGTAACTAATTTGCATGAAATAAAATGTTGAAGTGTTGAAAAGTGGATTATTTACATAATTGGTGAACATGCTTATAGTCCAAGTCGCAACATCAATGGAATAACCAAATGAAACAATGTCAAGGAAATCATACCCGTTAACATTAGTGAAATTGTTGGGATCCGTATATGGATTAACCATATATGTATCCGCAGAAAGATCAAAAAATGTGCCTTTTAGAGTAGTAGGCATCTGTGCATTACCAAATGAAAAAGTGGAAATGACCAATAATAATAGAAAAATTTCTTTTCTCATACTTTGAAAAGGGTTTTTATTATTTTTAATGCTAACTGAATGGGGGGGATTTTAATAAAAAATTCTTTTATGGTAGAACAGACATCAAAAGAATTAAGACACATTTAATTTTTTTCCCCTTTAAACTAAAGGGGGTTCATCTACATTGAAAAAAACAAATTATGCTCAAATATGCCAGATTTTAGTGGTGCAATATCAGCCATTATGATTGTTGAGTTAATAGTAGGTTTAGGTAAGGAAGATTCAAAGAAGGGACTATTTTGCCTTTGTTTCTGTGGGAGAACCTGTTGTCACCAAAATACACATTCAAAATAAACATGGTGCTAATGATTTTCTTTGTTTTGTGTTTTGGTCAGAACTCATGTGATTGGATGACCAAACTGGAAAAATGTCCGATCATTAGAGACGCCTCCATTCTTTTTATATTACATGCCTTGGTTGACAGATCACAATAAAAAGAGACCACAACGAACAATCTGTATCCGGATTCAATACCATAGGATATATGGGAAAAAATTACGTTTGTATTGTTGGAATCTTTTAGAAAAACCACCACAAGATCCTAGATCCAAACCGAAGCATTTGGCCAAGTCCAACTTACCTTTAATTATATCTAATTCTTTACCGAACAATAATGATTTGAGGGGAGAAAGCCTAAAATAAATTACAAATAGGACAATATTATGAAAACAAGATATGATGCAGAGGTTGTAATCTTTGGAAATGGAGAATCAATAAAGGATGGAAGCGTTGTTGTGGAGAACAGCCAAATTGTTTATGCCGGGGAATCAGAACATGCTCCAACTGCAAAAACAGTTCAGGAATGCAACACTATTATGCCAGGTCTTTGGGAATGTCATGGTCATTTCATTGGACTTGAGAAGCTTGATTTCAATCAGGAATTTTTCACTCACCCGTTTCATCAGGCGATGAGAGTTGTGGAGGATGCACGGGTCGCACTCTATTCAGGGGTGACCACTGTAAGGGAAGTAGGTGGATACGGAGTCTACTTGAAACGAGTCATTCAGGAAGGCACAGTTCCAGGTCCAAGGGTTTATAGTTCAGGAGGAATGCTTTCAATTACTGGAGGCCATGGAGACCTCCATAGCTTGCCAATAGGAGTTTGGAACTACTTGTCTCTCCACAGCGACCATTGGATGTTCAACACAGTCGATGGAGTTGCAGAATGCCTCAAGGGAGTAAGGAAACAGCTAAGACAAGGTGCAGAAGTTATCAAATTTCATGCATCAGGAGGTGTCCTTTCCGAATTAGATGATCCCATTAACCAGCAATTCTCTACCGAGGAGGTAAAAGCGATTGTAGAGGAGGCAACACGGGCAAACGTGGCAGTTGCAGCACATTGCCATGGTGCACCCGGAATCAAAAATGCCCTTGAAGCAGGAGTAAAAACCATAGAACATGGAACCTACCTTGATGATGAGTTGGCTGAGCTGATGATTGAGAAGGATGCGATCTTGGTTCCTACACGATTCATCATTGAAGAATCATTGAAAATGAGGGATATGCTTCCAGAATACGCCAGAATTAAAATGGATCAGAGTGCAGGGAGACATTGGGAAGCCTTGAAGCTTGCTATCAGAAAGGGAGTGACAATTGCAATGGGAACCGACATTGCAGGGAGCAGAAAATCGCCCTTAAATCGATGGGGAGACAATGCAAAAGAATTGGAATATTACGTGAAAGCTGGAATGGATCCAATGAGTGCCATTGTAACTGCAACTGGAAATGGACCAAAAACATTGGGGCCGAGAGCACCTCGTTCTGGAATGCTTAAGGAAGGATACGATGCCGATTTGTTGCTCTTGAGGAAAAATCCGTTGGAAGATATAACAATTCTTCAAGATTCTGCCAACTTTCAGGCAGTCATCAAATCAGGAAGCCCTGTCTGGTTTAAATCCTAGCCAACACATCATTGCAACATTGAACAGGAACTGGAAAAGCACCATCATTGGAATAGAAATGTTGCTGACTGACGCAACCCAAAAGGGAAACAACTCAGCAAACCCATTGAAAACATGATATCCAAGGCCAAACAAAAAGGAAGAATCATACCAGTAAGATTTCTCAAGTCCTTTGCAAACATGGACAAGTAAATATGGAAGTGGAAACAAGGCGTATGACCCATAGTATTGAGGAAAAAACACAAGAAATGCCAAGAAAACCAAGGTTCCCTTGACAAAGAGACTTTTGGATCGGAGTACGAACGGAAGTGCAGTACATGTTCCGACCACAAAGAAAGCATAAATCATCCGAACTCTTTCATTAATGACAAAAATCCCCAAATATTGGTTTTGAATGCCAAGGAGACAAGACTTGTTCCGATATACCCGACATTTGTCCCGAATCTGTTGAGAACTATTTCCGCAAAAGGTGTACCAAAAATTATCGGGATAAAAATCAAAACAAACACTAAAGCACCAAGCACAATTCCTTTAGCCATTTTCCAATACTGTGACGCGCGATGCTGCCAGATAACGCCAACCAAAATTATAGGAAGAAATTTGAGGGAAATTTAGACAATAAGCAAGAATCCAGTCCAAAAGGGTTCTTTCCTGTCGATTGCCACAAGAAGCCAAACAACGGATGCAAGAACCAAGATTTCATCACTGGATGCAATAAAGACATTTGCAAGAACCAATGGGTTGAATGAGTAAAGTAGCATTAAATCATGTTTTGTTTGATCGTTGAATGAAGAAAGATAAAGAAAGCCAATACCTCCCAGAATTGCGAATACTGCATAGAACAATTTATAGGCCAGGAAAGGGTCAAGCAGCTTTCCCATAACAAATGGAATGGCCAACAAATACACAAGCAAAGGAGGCATATCTGCCGGAATTTCAGTATAAAGCCTCTTGCCGGATACAATTCCTTTTCCCTGAATTTGGTACAAATAAAAGTCCCGAACACCATTCTTGCTCCATTGATCAGTGGGATAGATTGAAAGGTTTAACCAAACGATATTGACCAATCAACAATCAATAGGACGGCATAACAAATTGAAACTAAAGATATGAGACGTTTTCGGGGATTCAATAACTGAATGTAGATAGACAAGAAAAAACTAAGAGATCAAGTTCAAC
>JALUTL010000155.1 GCA_027016475.1 Candidatus Heimdallarchaeota archaeon | reverse complement strand
CACCAATACAGGAGTATTGTTGTTCTCAAAATATTTCAATGAAAAGATATCCAACGTCTTGTTTTCTGTCAAAACAACATTCGGAAAATCATGGATCACGTTAACGGTATCAGTAATTGGCGAAAAGTCAAACTTAGAGGGATCGCCCTCTGAAAGGTCCACCGTTGTTAGAAGAATGTCATTCTCGAACCTGTTTTGAGAGGTATCAAACAAGAAATAGGAAGCCCACACAATTGAAACTGTTGTATCTGACAAAACAGCAGACACTTTTTTCACTTCCCTGCTTTGCAATTTAAGATCAAATGTGTCGGATTCCCATTGTGAGAGAGCCTGTGTTATGTCCTGAATGGGATCGACAGTATAATCTTCAATGTAGGCATACCATGGCCCACCAGTGCTCCAAGCACCCCCCACTATATATGCAGAGTTTTTCAAGATCAGAATCACCGGTTTTGAGAGAGTTCCAGCCACATTGTCTTGTCGATATGCTTTAGGAAAGAGATGTTCTGCCTTGTTGTACCCAATACCTTTATCGGGAAACCTGGCAAACATCACTTGGCTTTCACGGGAAAGAAAAGCTTTGTTGTTAAAAGCAATGAATGTTGTCTCGTTCTGTATATGAATTGCGGGGTACTGCGGAAGGATAAAGTTGAAGGATTTTGCATCTTCCTTGTTGTTTTCCATGACATCAACAAACTTCCATGTTCCATCTTCAAGGTATGCATAATGAATGGAACGAAAATCGGTCAAATTTAAATTTGTACCAAAGTAGGTTGATGCCCCAGGCCCATAGCTTAGTGCATACACAATGCGTGGTTCATTATTTGAGTTCAATGCAATATCAGGAGCCCAAGCTCGCCAAAGGATTGAAGAAGTGATTTTGCTTTCTGTCCAGGTTCCATCCGTCCCCCTTACCGCATAGTACAGTTCATAATCTCCAGTGACAAAGACTGTGTGAACACGCCCCAGTGAATCAACTTGGAAGTTGTATTCAAACGGCATTACGAGGGAATCTGTTACCTTTTCCCAAAAGAATTTCCCAGTTTGGTTGTTGAATTCACCATACATGAAAGAGTGATCGGGGGTATAAATATCACCCAATGGATCTGCCTGCCTCAAAGTTCCATTCACAAAGGTAAACAGATATTCCTCCTGATACAACTTGACAGTCAAATGCGATGAATGCGGAGGAAATGCGGAAACAGTTATCTCCGGTGCTCCCAAAGCACCTTGATTCTCTCCACTTTCCTGTGCATATACGGGAAACAGAATAGAACATAAAAGAAGAGCCAAAGTTAGTGCCTTGAAAATCTGGTTTGATAAATTAACCATGTGTTACCTCAGGAAAAGATCAATTTAACCATTTGCACTTTTTCAATTTCATTATTGCAAACTACAAGTACTAAATTGAAGTTTAAGTAAAGTAAATTAATATGATATTTTATGATATCTTTTAGTTACGTCTTCTCAGAATTGTAGCAACAAAGGCAGATGTCAAGATACCCAAGAATACAAGAGCTGGATTGATTGGCAAGAAACCGCCTTCTGACCTGACAGGTGCAGAAACTTCATTCCACTCTTGGCTGGAAGTTGAGAGAAGAAGTCCATCGATACCTTCGATGATCTTCAACCAACCCCATTGGCTCTTTGGATATACGATTGGAATGACTGGAAGGTCATCGTGGATTGCCTTCTGCACTTCCTTTGCATAGTCATTCCTCTGTGTAACATCCGTTGCGGTTGTATAGTTTTGGATGAGTTCTTCCAATGTGTGGTTGACATAGTTGTAGAAGTTACCGCCTGATGGGAGGAATGAGTCCTCTTCATAGAGACCAGTTGGATCCCAATCAAGTCCCCATCCGTAACCAACAAAGAGAATGTCAAAACCATCATTGTCATACAAGTCAGGAGGATCGTCTGCACCGAAGGTTCGTGGGATGATGTCACCCCAGCCAGTGGATACGTGTTGCTTGACACCGATACCAATCTTTGGCAATTCCTTCACATAGGCCTCGGCCCATTGGTTTCTTGCAGGATTGGTGTTGGGTGACAGGACAGTGATTTCAAAGAAGAAAGTTTCATAGACTCCGTCGTTGTTGCTGTCCGTCAAGGTGCTGTAGTCAAATCCAGCCATCTCCATCAGCTTTTTGGCGGTTGTCACGTTGTATGGATCAGCCTTGAGATTAGGATCCCAACCAAGTGATGCTGAAGGCATGGTGGAGGCGGCAGGCTGACCAAGTCCTTGGAGGATTTGGTTGGCTGCAAATTCTCTGTCAACAATGTGGGACATTGCTCGTCTGATGTAGAGTGCATCCATTGCATTGTCGCTGTCATCACCATCGTCAATGCCAGCACCAGTGCCAAAGTATGGGTGTTTGTGGTTCAATGAAATTTCTTGGTGAGCAGGATCATTTACAACTTCTCTGTGGATATTGTCGAAATCGTTGAATTCATCTACATCAGGGACATATTGGGAATCCATGATGTCTATGTCCTCACCAGCCAATGCAGAAACGGCAGCAGCCTTTTCAGCAATTTTGGTGTAGATGATCTTGTCAGCCTTGGTGTTTTCTGCATCCCAATAGTTGGGGTTCTTCACCAATGTGACAACTTCGTTTGTATTGTCAATGCTGTCAACCATGAATGGACCAGCACCAAGTGCATCAGATCCGTCTTCAGCGTCCCAGACACAAGCATTGGCATCGCCACCAACACATTTGTCATATCTCTCTTTGAAGTGAGCCTGCTCGACGATTGCACCAGAAAGGAGGGAAACGTCGAATGCATAAGGCTTCTTGAATGTGAATTTGACAGTTGTATCATCGATTTTGACGAACGAATCGTTGTCAAAGTATTGGGAATAGACTGGATAGCCATTTGTATCAATTGAAGGAGTTACGTGCACTTTGTAGGAGAAGATAACGTCATCTGCAGTCAAGGAACCTCCAGTTGAGAACTTGAGACCAGACTTCAGCTTGACGGTGTACTCCAATCCAGTCTTGGATGGCATTTCTGCGGCAAGGTCGGGAACCCAATCCCTGCCAGCAGCATTGTCCCTTTTGAACAATCCAGCATATACTGCGGATGTCCATTGAGCGGTTGCATATGAGTCTTGTGTAAAGACGGAATATTCATCATAATCATATGGCATCGCATACCTGATAAACACGCTTTCGTTCAGATCCGGGTTTGCCAATGTGTTTGACACAGCCACGGCTGAAGCTACCAGCACGAATAAGGTCAATAAAACATATGTTTTTCGATTCATGATTATACCTCTTGGTATAGATTACGCAAATTGGACAAAGCCAACTTGCAAATGGCAATTTGATCATCGTTTTATTAACTTATCGTGTCAAGAATGGTGAATTCATCAATCTCAAAATCGGTTATGTGTCATTGGATCTCATATAGGGATACCAGAATGATTTGGGAGGATCGAAGGTTTCCTTGATTGACCTGACGGATACCCAGCGTATCAGGTTCAGGTATGAACCAGCCTTGTCATTTGTTCCCGACGCACGTGCCCCTCCGAACGGTTGTTGGCCTACAACGGCTGCTGTGGGTTTGTCATTGATGTAAAAGTTTCCAGCCGCGTGACGGAGTGCTTTAGTCATTTTTCGAATTACTGATCGATCTTTCGCAAAAATGGAGCCAGTCAGCGCATACATTGATGTTTGGTCACAAAGTTTCAAAGTTTCATCAAATTTGTCGTTGTCATATGGGTAAACCGTCAGCACAGGGCCAAATATTTCCTCTTCCATGGTTCTAAACCGGGGATTTTCAGTTACAATGATGGTAGGCGGTATGAAATAGCCCACAGAACTGTCCGGCTTGCCAGAAGTAATGATTGTTGCATCGGAAGCTTCTTCGGCATAGGAGATGTAAGAAGTGATTTTTTCATATGCCTCGCGGTCAATGACTGCGTTCATCATGGTTTCTACATCCTCAGGGTCACCCATCTTAAATTCCTTCAATTGTTCCAGCATGTATTCCTTAATTTTCGGCCATAGGGATTTAGGAACATACATCCGTGAAGCAGCTGAACATTTCTGCCCACAGTATTCAAATGCGGCTCTTAAAGCGGCAACGCCAACTTCAACGGGATTGGCCGATTCGTGAACGAAGATGAAATCCTTTCCACCCGTTTCTCCGACAATCCGAGGATAGGACTTGTATCGGTCTATGTTTTCTCCGACGACTTTCCACATTTGCCGGAAGGTTTCAGTAGAACCTGTGAAGTGGATGCCTCCCAAGTCAGGATGTGGAAGCACAATGCGGCCGATTTCAGCTCCCCGCCCCGGAATAAAGTTGATCACTCCCTTGGGCACACCAGCCTCTTCAAAAAGCTCCATCAAAAAATGGGCAGAATATACTGCAGAGGATGCCGGTTTCCAAAGAACAGTGTTTCCCATTATGGCGGGGGATGTAGGCAAGTTACCTGCAATCGATGTAAAGTTGAATGGAGTTACTGCAAAAACGAATCCCTCCAACGGACGGTAATCCATGGTATTCCACATTCCTTTGGGGCTGTATGGTTGTTCTTCATAGATTTTCTGCATATAATAGGTATTGAACCTGAAGAAATCGATCAGCTCACACGCTGAATCAATTTCAGCCTGAAAAATGTTCTTTGATTGGCCAAGCATTGTTGCTGCATTGAGGGTGGCCCGCCACCTGCCTGATAATAGATCTGCCGCCTTAAGGAAGATTGCAGCCCTATCATGCCAATCATAGGATTCCCATTCCTCTTTAGCCTCCTTTGCGGCTTCAATCGCTTGCAGGACATGTTCTTCAGACGCCATGGAATAATTACCGAGAATATGCTGATGGTTGTGAGGCATTACCATCGTTCCTTTCTTCTCGGTATAGATTTTTTCTCCACCAATAACCAGAGGAACGTCTACGGTGATGCTTTTCAATCGGTCAAGTTCCTTTCTCAGTGCTTCAAGTTCAGGTGAATCAGGCATATAGCCCAAAATCGGTTCATTTTTCGGTTCAGGTACCTTTGCAATAGTATCCATAGTAATCATGTCATAAATATCATCCATTTTTTGAAGTCTTGGCTTGGTGGCGTGTTTCATTGCACCCTTGTCCGTGCAAGATTGAATGGGCTTATCAATCCAAATGTAGATGTACTGTGATATGGGGTTTCCACAATTAGGCAACAAATACAAGGAGAAGCCATTTGTCTTGCACACTCACCTGATGACTGAAAAAGTTCAAACCCAATTGGAACAAATCAAGCTTGTCATTTTGCTTTTTGATCAGGAAATTGCGGAAAAGGTTGCAAAGGCTTACAAAGGGAAAAGGTTGAAAGACGTCTTTGCAAAATGTTGGAAGTTAAAAAAGGCGAAAGGAATAGCCATTGTGTCAGGATTTGGAATTGGAGGCCCTGCTGTTGCTACAACTATAGAATACTTTCGATTGGCAAACATTGGGCAATTCATTATGGCTGGATATTGTGGACTACTGCCAGCATCAAACAGGTCAATTGGCGATTTGTTTATCCCCTCACTTTCAGTAAGGGATGAAGGAACATCCTTTCATTATGCAAAGGAATCGGCATATATTGAAAATCCAGAAGGAAAGCTTACCAATGTGGTAAAAAACGCGTTGAGAGAAAACGGAATTGCTTTCCATGAACTGCCGAACGTGTCAACAGATGCCCCGTTCTTTATATCAAAAAAAGAGATTAACTATTACTCAATGCTGAATGTCCACACGATAGATATGGAAACTTCATCGATATATTCAGTAGGGGTTCATTACAGAATGGATATCTGTTCGCTTCTGGTAGCCAGTGACAAAATCAGTGAAAACGGAGAAGTTCACCCCAACAAGGAAGTTGCCTCGGAAGCGATCATCCAAGCCTTAAAGGCATTAGTTCCGTCACTTCAATCATATGTCATAAATTGGTTTGAAACTCCGAAAGTATAGTTCTGAGCTTTTGTTGCTCTTTTGGTGAGAGCAGCGAATAATCTATCGCAATGTTGGAAAGATACTCAACTATATCACTCTGGAGGTCTTTGCGATGCTCATAAAGCTCAATTATTGGAACAACAGCAAGCTTGGTGGAGTAGTGCAACCATTCCTCAATATGGATTTGGTTGTTCAAGGTATGGACAATCAAAGTGCACACTATACGGTGGGTCGTGGTCTCGGAAATGCCGATATCAACACCTTCGGAGAGAGAATGAAAGGCGTCAAAGTGATTGGCAATCCAATCAGATGGCAAAGAGGATTTGGTATGATTGATGTTGCCTACAAGTACTAGACTGGATCGATATGCATAAGCAAGCTCCTCACTCATCGGTGGAAGTTCAAGAAATGCAAGTCGCAGTACCGGCAACCAAACAGCGCCAAATAGTGGCACTGTGCTGGGCAATCCTTCAAAAAATGGCGGAGCGCCGAGCAACAGGTGGAATAGGCGAGTAAGTGCGCTTTGATGAACAATATCACCGAAGAAGAAGTATGAGCCAAACTTTTTTGTCAGGTATAGCGGGTGATCCAATCGCCCTGATGCAAGCAATGTCTCGAAGTCGTGCATTATGGGGTCTGCAAGATTAATTTCTTTTGCGAACAATGATTCAAGTTCAGTGTCCGTAACTTTTACACGATCAGTGACTTTCGGAAGGCTTGGGATCAAGTCATACAGACGGACTGCATCCACCCCTACCCAATACGACCAGTTTTCACGGTCTGTAGCTTTACTGCCTGTTTCATATTTTTCCAGATGAAGGGTTCCCATTTCGATTAGATTTTCCACAAGAGAATTGAGGCTCTCCTCAAGAATAGCCCACCTTAAAGGTGAACAGGTTGCAGATGTTCTTGAAACCATCAGCTGCCATAGAAAACTTCGCTTCACCAAAAGAAATTCAATCCTTTCACTAATTAACCCTTTGAACTTCGCCATAGTTTTTCAATCAATTTTTCAATGCCTAGAAGCAACAAGACCCAGTGAAGAATACCAATGGCTGCCAGTTTTAGATTGCGATCCTTGGAGAGTAGGCGGTTCCACTCATCAATGGTTGCTTGGGAATAGACCAAGTGAAAAAACGAAAAAAAAGGAAGATTATGCACTGCATATGCAACCACTGTTGCTGACATCGTGAAATGAACCCCCAGAAAAGCCTGATCACTCACACTTCCTTTGACAAGTAGGAGCACCAAAAATCCGTATGTGTTCTGCTCACTTACCCAAGGAGCAAATGCCATCCATAGCCCATAGTGAACTAGGATCAAGTCCAACAAAAGCAAAAAGTCGTTGGGGAATTCACTGGCAATACTGCCATTTCTTAATTTCAAAAGCGTTGAGATCCAGAAAATAAATAGAACAGTGACCCAAATAAACTTCACCCAAAGGGAAATGTCAAGCCGTAACATTAGAGTAACAAATTCGGGAGTGCCAAGATGGTATGCCAGAAGGGTCATTGAGTAAAAAATCGAGAGGACTCCAAAGCTTCGGGCCGATTGGGAGCTAAGTACACCAGACATTTCTTCTTCGTTCCACCCCATCAAGATGAAAGGGAGGTAAGAGACAAGAACAATTCCCAAGACAACCCCAAGTGACAAAATTATGCCCTTGCGAAAAGATCCCCTCAATGCCACCAACACAAAAGCAGGAACAAGAACAATCGGGTACAATTTCAAAGCGATGGAAAGCACCAGCAAAACAATCACCAGCCGGATATTGTCATGGTAGCCCATTGCCAGCAACACAAGCAAAATAGCCAACTGATCAGGCATTGCCCAAAAACCAGAAATTAAAATTCCGACTGGATTGAGAAGAAGCACCCTGAATAGCAGTTTCGTTCTGGAAAAAGTGACCATATTCCGTCTCAATATGTGCAGTATCGCAAATGGCATTGCCATGTCAACAAATATCAAAGGAATCTTGACCACAAGTGCAAAGAGGCGAATGTCAAATCCCCCAATTGATGCTACAATATAGCTCAGCCAAAGCCAGAGACCCCAAACTATTGGTTGACCCAAATGGTCATATGGGCTGTATGGAGACTGGCCAAGATATAGTTGCCTTCCTGTTGTCACCCAAATGGCCATGTCATATGGATGTCCAGTAAATGGGGCAAAGGCAAAACGAATGACGATTCCAATGAGAAATGCCCACCAATTGGCCCGAAGCAACTCAATGACGTTCAATGATGAGCCATGGGAAGGGGGAGGATCGCCAGAATTTTCGTTTGTCCATAACACGGTACCAGTAGCCACGAAATTCGTTGTAGGTATGGTGATAATAATATTTTGCCATTTCAGGAAAACCAAGCTGTTTATAATATTTCTGCGATCGTTCTTGGGCTTGTCGAACCTCGCTCGCCTCATAGATGGGCGAATTGATGATATGGATCTGCCCCTCACGGTTCAACAAAGGAAAAACTGCCTCAAATAGATCGGAAATGCTCGGAAAATATTGAATGCTGCTTGAGAAAATGATATGAGAAAACGCTCCACGAGGAAGATTGCTCTCAAATATATCTTCATACACGAAGATCAAATTCGGCAGGTTAAATGCGGTTGCAGCCTGCTCCAATTCAAACAAGTTGATATCCAACCCAGTTACATGATGCCCTTTCAAAGCCAAAAAATAGGAAAGCCAGCCATTCCCGCATCCAATCTCCAGGATTTCCTGAACACCCTTAATATGTTTGGCCAATGATTTAGCACTTTTCAGCCGAACTTTCCATTCGTCAGGATAAGGAAATCCGGAAATGTCAGGAAAGTGCCGCAACTGTTCGACTGTCAGAATTCTCCCTTCGGTTTGCCGAATTGCCAAATACAGCCGTTCAAATTCGCGATATTTCTCTGCAGATTCCATCAGTCGAAGATTCAAGGCACATCACTCGATGAACCGATTAATCAAACGAACCTCTTGGGTTTCATCATTATAGGTTACCAAATTGGCGTTGCGAAGCTCGAAAACCGCCTGTTTCACTTCGAGACCCCGAAGACCAGACGCCCGTGTCAGCTCGTCCAATGTGTAGACATCCTTCTCGCCATGGAGAATGAAAAGCAATCGCACATGAACAGAGGAGTTGAACACCTCGCCCATAAGTACCAAATAGATGTCCAGTAGCTTCAATGCGTCCACATCCCGCTTTGATTCTTTGGAATATTCCTCTAGCTTTTGAACAGTCTCATTCAACTGCTCCTCGATCCGTTTCAGCTTTGAGTTTGCATCATCATATAAACGCCTCAGTTCATCGTTCTCCGTTTCAAGTTTTTTGATCCGTGATGCATGTTCTCGCTCCATCTCCTCCAATGCACCCAATACATCAGTCTGCAACTCCTTCAATTCAGTATACAAACTTCCGAACTTTGCCTCAATAGAATCTTTCATTGGCCACAGTTTTCTTCCCGCTAATTAAATCTATTGGACTTCGAACTTATCACCGGAAATTCAACGTTCCTTTTCTTCCGTTACTGTTCCAATTTTTGTTCAACTTCAGCAAACGTCTCAAGAATTCTCTTGCCATGCCCTGCAAAGTGTCCCTTGTATTGAACTGGAGAAAACCTTACTTCAGGCGAATCCGATGCAATCCTTAACAACCTAAACATTGCGCGACGCCGTTCCAAGTACTCCAGTACATCCACAATGCGCAAGCCAACAAATTTGTCAAGAAGCCTGTTCAGTCCCTGCCGCTCCACCAGCCCATTTGTCTCTCTCCAACGGAAGTTCGGAAAAAATTCTTCAACCCAACCGTTCAACGCTTTGATTTTGTCAAGTACACCCTCATCATAAGTGGCAACCATTAACACAAGCTCCGACGCAACGTACCTGTTCCTTTCCTGAAATTCCAGATTTTTTTCATCGACAATGTAATTGATGCAGAGTCGGACACCATAACGTCGCTCAAGATATTTGGAACGAAAGTATAGCAACAGACGAACAAACCAAACACGATTTGGCTCAACCACAATAAAATAGTCAAAATCCTCATTCGCAAGTCCGCTTCCTGCAGCCATTGAACCTGTCAAAAATACACCACGCACACCTGGAACTATACCCAAAAGACGACCAAGGAAAATACCGCGACGCATCCCCGAGACATGCTGCGCATTCTTCTGCTGACGCCTCAAAATATAATTCTCCTGTCCCTGCAAACAGCAGAACCTGTCCCGGATTACAATTCCGTCCATGCCTCTCAAAGCATGTTCAAACTCGGAACGAGAAGCCTTGTGATCCAACAAACGATACAGCTCATCCAGCGTCGGTGCAAACCCAAAGACAGAAAAATAGCCGACCGTACGCAGGATCGATGACTGCAAATCCATTCAACCACGCCCAGAAAAACCTGAGATCCGCCGCCATATGGAATTTCCACCATACCGGACATGAACACCAAGCAACAGCTCGATCACAACCAGAATCATGACAGAAACAAAATCCTTCAACCCGTGAATCTCTGACAGCAACAGTCTCAAAGCATGACGACGATGACGCACCCACAAATCGCGAAATGTGGTCGAAGATCCAAAGCCACCCAATTGGTAATGTCCAAGCAAGATTCTCCGACGCTGGACAATATAGTCCCCAATAGTCATCGGCACATCAATCAATACACGGGCAAAATGGCTGTACCCTACACGATACCCCAATCGCCTTGCATGAAAACCAACATATGAATCATCATTGATCAAGCCTACAGGCAGATGTGAAATCACCCCATGCCGGTGACCCATCAATTCTCCCGTCACATGCACATTATGGTCACCATACAAGGAAAGGCAATGGTTGTGAAGACGCCACACGAAATCTACGAGGCAGCCTACAAGTCCACGGCTCAAATAGGGAACCGGATGCCCGCTTACAACATCCAGCCCATTCCGCAAATGAGAAACCAGATCCTCAATTGATGATTCAGCAATCAAAACATCAGCAGGAAGATGAACCAAGAAATCACCGGAATAGTTGCCCAAGACCAAGTTCAATGCAGAAACTTTTCCCTTACGCCGGCCTTCCCGTATGAAAATGACATCACCATCAATGTCCATAATCCGGTCAAGCACCAAGCCATACAATGAATCGTCTACACCGCTCAATACAATCAGAAATTCGTAATGCCCGTTGAAAGAAGCAAAACGATCCAATAACCGACCAAGAAACAGCCTGTCGTCTGTCCCACACACCCCCACCGATATGACCTCCACTGGGAGTGACTCCAACAGCACAAGACATAATTCACACAGCACTATACAAAAAAATTTGCTTTCAAGAAAAAAAGCTGATGAAAGGAAGCCAAATGACAGTCAATTCTTTATTGACCCAGTCAAATATATTGATCTGGGTAAAAATGACATTTAACCATATTTTTTAGAAATTGACAATATTTTTGAGTTTTTGTCACATTTTTATCGAAAAATATAAAAAAACTTTCCAATACAGTCAGGCAAACCCTAAAATGTGTGATAATATTGTCAATCCTGATTTTCTCAAATGTTCCATTGGAAATCATTCCATGGAGTGTGGGCGTACAACAACATGCAGTAGTGCAAGGGTCAGGCCCGTCATCACCTAATTTCTATACACCTTCTGTTCACGAAGTATTTAGTTGCACGGCCAAAGCCTTAACCTACGTGGGATGCGACAAAATATTGCATAATCTCCCAAGTGATGGCAACTATCGAGCAACTGTTGTGGTTTTTGATGGCCCGTTGTCAATTTATGATTGGTTGGCTTTGGAAGGAGAATATCCGATTGGTTCTAACTTTCCCAACGTAGACATCATTATGTATCCATTCAAAGGATCAATTATTGGCGGATAAGGGAAGCAAAGTTTAAACTACCTAAAGCAATACCAAAACTTTTTTGTTGACGAAAAGCAGAAACATGGTTACCAAGTTCTCCAAGCTTTGGGAACCATTGCACGTAATGTAGATGCATATTCCCACAAGACTTCCCCCTATTAATTTAGGTTATGATTTTTTTGATCCGTCAGTCTGGAGTTGGTTGGATCAAAATACTTACAAGTTTGACATAGACGTAGTGTCAGTTTCAATTAACTTTTACAACATACCAGGATTTGATTTATACGCAAATATGGCCAAAATATCTAAATACGTATCATCAATGTCCAATAAAGGTGTCTTCATGATTACGGCGATTGGAAATGATGGTGAGTACGTATCAGAGCAGGGGCCGAATCTGTTTCCTGAATTTCATTCTGTTTCCTCGATTGACCATGAGAATCGAGGAGCAATGTGGACCTCCAAAATGGAGTACAGTATTCATATACTGATCCAGACTATTACTCAAAGGAAGGTATGTTTAGTGGCCACTCAGATTATGGTCGTATTGCATGCCCTTCAGCAAAATATACGTTATGCTCCAATTGGGGAGAAAATTCACAATCGCAGGCTATTCATGTTGATTTTGCAATGCCAGGCAATTATGTACCTCTACTTTTTTACCATAGTTATACATGGTATGGTATCCAATTTATGACACCTCATATTGGTCTTGGAAAAGGAACCAGTTTTTTTGCACCTTATTTGGCAGCCGCAGTTGTTATAGCTATCTATGCCTACTGGTTGGGTGGCGCAGCGGGTGATCCGACAGCACAGCAGATATATAGTTTTCTTCAAGGAGCCTCATCTGGTTCATGGAACCAATTTCTTGGGTATGGATTGATCCGCAATAAGGTTTATGACATTGCTTATTTTGCCGGAAAAGCTACCTCTGGAGGTGGCAACATATCCCCTCCATCTGGATCATGGGGGTAAGGCAATGAAATTCCAGATTATATGCTTGTGTTTACTCCTCTTGTTACTTCCAACCGTCGCGGCAGATGTTCAACTGGGAGTAGAGCAATCCATAACCATTCACAAGGGCATACCATATTCAATGGAATTTAAGCAAACTTTGTATGGAGACCCTCTAATCGTAATTGCAAATATCAGCGGGGAGGGAAATTTGATTGCTGTCCACTTTGAGGATGAAAATGAGACTGTCCCATTGCAACCAACATTTGACAACTATGAATTTGTTGGTCATAAAACTGCTCGAGGGCATCTGCATGACAGAATTTCTTACCATGAAATCAACCAGAATGTTCTGTCGGTTTATGAAAGAAAAACTGACACTGCCCGCATGTATTTGGCCACTTTGCCGATTCAGGAAGTAGAAAAAATCATCAATTCCAAAGGAAGATTCATCTTTTCCCTTGATGGGTTCACACATGAGCCTTTTGAGGTAATATCAGAACCAATAAACATAACAACTGAAAAAGAAATTTCGAAAGACGACTGGAACAGAACATTAGTTGTATTCTATGTTACTGATTGGGTAAACTTAACTTTCATACCAGAAATGATTACTTACGCAGTGCCAGCGAATGATCAGGTCATAAGTTCTTCAATTTCACCTGTTTCAGTGCCAACGACCTATTTGGTAGTAATAGCATTGTCTTCGAGAAAACCAAAGAAAGGAAAATAAGTCAAATAAATGGCAAAAATTAATAATCCACGGAAGTTCATAGAATTGTTCACAGATGGGTACAGTTTCCTCCTTTGCCAATGTTGAGAAGATCTATAGGTCTACTTCTTGGTTTTCCAAAAGTGAAGCCATAGGTGGTGTTCAGGATCTGAATTTTGAGATACATCCTGGTGAAAGGGTGGCACTCATAGGGCCAAATGGATCAGGCAAAAGTACAACCATCAAGCTGATGACCAGGATCATTCAACCAAGTAAAGGAAAAGTCTCTCTTTTCGGAATGAATCCGGCAAAGGAGCGCAAGGAATGTACAAAAGATATGAAGTCTTTTTTGGACAAAGAAGCAACCTCAACTTCTTTCTTCCACCAACAGATACCTAGAGACTGCTAAAGAGAATCTATCGCATTCCGGAACGCCAATATCATCAGCAACT
>JALUTL010000154.1 GCA_027016475.1 Candidatus Heimdallarchaeota archaeon | reverse complement strand
TCTTCAGACAATAGATGGAATTCCTCTCTCAGAGATTATTTCAAACAAAATCAAAGATTTGTTGAAAGGATATTTGGATTCTGAACAGATATTCAATTCTGAGCAAGGAGACAGGATAAAAATCTTGCTTAGACGTGCCTTTGAAGGTGAACGAGTTTCAGAGGATTTGGTCATCGAAAATTTGGGTGATTTACTTCAAATGTTGAAACAGCTTTCTCCAGAGACTGATACATTTGATGCTGCAGTAGCTTTGATACTGAAAATAGTTGAATCATTGTCCGATCCAATCCAGCGAAAAAAAACTTTACAGGATCTTCTCTCCTTTTTGCCACCCAACCAATTCTATGTGCTCACAGTTCTCAACCTGTTTAAACTTGGAGGTGGCAGTGAAGAAAACTATAGACAGGCCATGAGCATTGCAAAAGGAACGAAAAATAAAGATCTGGAACTTTATGTCAGAATCGGATATGCCCTCCAACTAATAGGCCAAGAGAAGCTTGATGAGGCAAAGAAAATATTCAAGAGGATAGAAAATGTCCCTGAAGAACGTCTTCCTATGCAACTCAAAGATCAATATGAAACTTTACGAAACTTGTTTTCCTAATCTTCTTACTGTGTATACAATCATGAGTGAAAAAATGGTCATGGGAAACATGCCACCATTTACACCAAGCAATCCTGATGAATCAATTTTTGGAACTACAACTGCAAAGGTAAGTTTTTGGAATAATTTGGGTGATTCAACCGTGTTATTGCTCGCATCAAGACCTGCGTCAGCAGAAAATTCTATTTGGATATCCTGAAGAATTCCAGATGTTTTGCTAAAGGAAAACAGGGCATTGAAAGATGAATTGATGAATTCAATGCCAAGTTCAAACAACTGCTCCGGAAGGAAACTCATGAAAGTAAGGATATTCTCGAACGATTTATTGTCAAATGAAAAGCTTTCGAGGAATGATTTAAATGAAAACTTTATTGTATCAGGAGACAAGGTTATGTTTGCAGTAAATATGCTCGAATAGTTTGAAAAGGCAATTACATTGGATATGGTCTGTAAGCTCTCGCCAAATGCATCCATCCAGTCTTCCTTTCCATTGAATGAAATTGGCAAAACTATGGGCAGATCTCCTGATGGGAGTTCAAAAGTACCAAAATTGGGAACTTGGATGATCTGGAGTTGAACAGAATGGACTTGTCTGCTCAAATCACCTATAAGCATATAGTCATAGCCTGTATTGTTCAATTTTGTTATGTTAAAGGAGATCGGAAAATTGGACAATGATTGATTGAAGGTCCCTACTTGAATATCCATATCTTCGGCATATGTCAAATTATAATGGAGACCTATAGTCCAAACTGTCGAGCTTTGCTGGGCTGATGCAAAGGAAACCATGAGAAGAAGGGAAACCGTTAGGAATGGCACTATTTTCATTTGGAAAAACCTTCGGCAACAGCATATAAAACTCCTTCCATATTCCTAATCAAGAATGCTTCCATAATCATTGCTCACTAATTTGAGAAACTCTTCTTTTAGGCTTTTATCCTCTCTGAATAATCCTCTAATAGCGGATGTTATCATCCAACCATTTGAGTATCTAGATGCTACACAAGTGTGAAACCCTTTCATTAATACCATTGATCCCTGTGCGTTTGCTTGTTTATGCAACTTGTCCACAATTTCCTGAGTTAAACCTTCTTGGATCGAAGGTTTCTTTGAAATGAATTGAATGAATCTTACAATTTTGCTTATCCCCAAAACTTTGTCAATTGGAATGTATCCAAAATAGACTTTGCCAAAATAAGGGAGCAGATGATGTTCACAGATCGACCAAAAGTGTGTCTCTGCAATAACCATGTCGTCTGAACTAGTAGGAAAGGTCTTAAAATCTGTAAATTCATCCTTGAAGGGAAGTGTATAACTCTCCAAAAACCTTAACCATCGTTTAGGGGTATTGTTCAGTATTTCCTCATCTTTGATCCCTAAATCCTTCAGTAGATCTTTAATAACGGAAGAGTAATGGTTGAGTTTATCTTCATTCATAAGAGATGGTTGATACATGGGAATTTATAGGATATGATAGATTAAGTAATATAAGACAACATTCTTGTTAGGAGAGATAGGTGTAGCTTTGCCTGAACAATTGTCATTCTTCTTGTGGGGTGTTCTGCAAACCTTATGATGGACTTAAGGCTCCTCACAAGTTCTCTACGATTGAATGCACCAGGGAAATTTGTTACAAAGAAATCAGCGAGCTCGTTCGGATCTCTTGCAAATCTTCCAGTAAATCTCTGATCCGCCTGAACTGTACGTACTATCTTGTTGAGCAGATGTTTTATTGGCTCGCCGTATGCCCCTGATTCTTTAATATCCATCAGTTTCTTCTCAAATTCTGAAACTCCCTTCTCTCCTCTCCTTTTGGTCAATAGAATCGGCCTCAATCTCCTCGATTGCGGAATCAACAACCTTCCGAAACTGTAGACAGTCATTGGTACGAATGGCGCAACCAATGGAAACATGCTCAAGTTGGCTATAATCTTGAGCAAAGCAGTTGAATACAAAGCGGGCGATGTAAGTCCCTGATATGTATGTCCAAAATCAAAAATAACAGGGATTGGCTTGCCACTGTCCTCCAGATGTTTTGTCGTCATTTGAACTACATTCATTGCAAAACGCAAATTGTCATTTTCATTAACCTTCTGTGTCCAGCGATTGATGAAAATGCTTGGATCTGCAATAAACACAATTTTTCCACCACCGGGGAAAATCGGAAGTGTCAGCGCAAGGCTGAATGCTTCATTTCCCCATTCTTCAGGATCAGGCTGAGCCGTATTGTCTGCCGCTCCCTTGATGTCCGTCTCAATCCACGATTGTTTCGAAGAATACAGGGGAAAGAGAAAATCAAGTTGACTAAATTGATCCAGTTCTGGAGCTGACTGACCTAATGATCCACCTGTTATTTGTGACAGTGAAATTCTGCTTAGCGGTTGCCACACGGTTTTGGCCACTTCTTTTGTTTCACCAGTAACTGGGTCTGTAATCTCTTGAGAAACGTTGAGCTGTAGCGAAATGATTGTTGCCATTTCAGTTTGAAGCTTACTTACACCCTCAGTAATTTTGTAAGGGGTGTTTGTTTCATCAACATCTACAATTATTGGACGGTTTGGATTTTGATTGTTGTTTTCGACATCCATGAGAACCGATCCATTAAATCCGAAACGCTTCAGTACATTGCCAATCAAGTTGAAAAGACCGTTTGCTATGCTTGAAGTTCCACTTCCCAAATCAACACCAGGAATGCTCTGTCCTCCTGTCAATTGACCATTGAGTGCATTTGTTTCATCTTCGGCTGTTGAAGAACCTGACGTAAAATTGGTCAGCATTTCGTTGAAGGTCGGAAGTTGTACTCCTGATGTTTCATTTAGTGTTTTAACCATATTGTCATAACTTTCGAATGCTCTAAAAAGAGGTTCCAAGATTTGGTTGCCAGTTCCAAAATCATCAGCAATGACTAGGGAGCCACCTCGAAGGAGAAACAAGAGCAATGAGAAGAATTCTGTTTCATCATATGGAGCAGATGGCCCGATAACCATCAAAACGCCACTCCCATTGAACCTATTCAGCGCATTCAAATTGCTGACTATATTTGTTACATTATATTTTGACGTACCAGAACCCGTTTTTTCAAGCTCTAGTTCATTCCTGAAGAACGAAAGTCCTTCATCTCCATTATTGTAGATTGAAAAGCTTTCGTTGCTCTCTCCTACATAAGAGAGGAAAATGGGAGCCACTCCTACGATGAAAATGAACAACAAGGATAGAATTTGGAGCCAACCGAACACTTTCTGTGTCTGTTTAGTCGCCACCTTGCCTTCGCCTTCCTCTTGCTTGTGTCTTTCTTCTTGCGGTAGATCCACCTTTTCGTTTTCTTTGCCGTGGTCGATCTCCTTTTCTCTTCGACTGAGCGTTGGAAGACGCCTTGAGTTTGGTCTGTAGCAATTTTAGCGCCTCATCCGCTTTCAGAAACTGTTCTGCTGTAACCTGATCTGGACTGTATTTGGCTACCTCAAAGGTATATACCAATGGCATAACATCGTCTGAAGGTGCCTTTATCTCCTCCAACAGTGTTCCTACGTATTCTCTCGCCGTTTGTGCTTCCTGTCTCTCTATATTCCTGTAAACCTTTCCCATGGTCTCAACAGCATAGAAAGCTTTTATTACGGCGTCATTAAGGTCACCTGCTTGGGCTGCCTGTTTTACGGCATCCATTGCAACACTGACCTCTCTTTCACTCATCTTTTTCTCTCGAAATTTTCTGAAAAAGTCAAAAATTCCCATGTTTTTCTCTCCTTATGTTGTGTTGTCTTCGATTTCAAAATCGAATTCCTCATCCTCATCTTCAAGGATAAGTCTCCTTGCACCAGTGGCAATGATTGTTTGGACTGTCACTTCCAAGGCGTTGAATGCCTCTTTCCAATCATCCTCAGTTATTTCTTCATTGCCATATCGTGCTTTTTCAAAAATATGTGCCAAGGTCGTCAAGACCATCTCATCAACAGTTGTCACTGTTGAAATATAGGCAACATACATACGGGCAGTCATATTGTATCGACGTGGAGCCTGTAAAGCTTCTCGACAGGCCCTTTCAAACGCCTGCCAAATCAGCAGGACAGACTCCTTGTAGTTCCCTTGTTTGGCCAACCTGACAATGTCGTCAGTAATGTCCCTGAGCCGATCATTTAGAAGTCTTGCACGGTTTCTTCTCTGCAAGATTTCAATGATCGCATGTCTCCTATAGTAAATTACCAAAGCTATCAAACCCAAAATAAATCCAAAAATGACTATGATGGCATTTTCTCCTCCGGATGAAGTCACAGTTGTTACCAACCCTGTGGATGTAATGTTCAAGGTGACTTCAGTTCCATTTATTGTCGTCACAATTTGTGAGGTGATGACAGTGGCGCCTGAAGGAATTACTGGTTGTGGAGGCTCAGTTATGACAAGGGTTGGTCCATTTGCGTTAACTGATACAGAATTGTCGAATTTGTCTACAATTGTGGCATTCCATCTCAAGGTTCCATTTATAGAATAGAAGGTTGTCGGAATCTTGTATGATACAAACGCGATCTGCCCTTCTCCAAATACAACTGAATTGTAAAGTACCACGGTGAAGCTTTCAAGGAGTGACCCATTTGCATCAAAGTATTGAACAGTTATTGTAATGTTGGCAACTCCTGAGCCATCAAAATCTGTCGCATTGAAAGAAACTGTCAAAGTTTCATTTAGATAGATTTGATAATGAGTTCCATTATTCAATGGACGACCAGCAATTGGCAAAGTCTGAGTGTTGTTGGTAGTTACCGCCAAGTCTGTAAAGGCCGGACTTACTGTATCTACAATTATTGGATTCCGTCCTATTGGCTGATTAAGTGTATTCAAGAAATACTCACTTACAAACTCAGTCTCGGCTTTGTTCCCGAATTGATCCTCATACTCAAATTTATAGTCGAACTCTATTGAATACAGAGTTTGACTTGATGGGAATGTATATGTGTATTGATTCCCACCCAACGGAGTCATTTGTATTCGCGTATATGCAGACCAATTCGTAACGTTCTGCCTAGTTATCGGGTCAATTGTCCTATTTCTATAGACAATATAAACAGCAATTATGTCTGCATCAGGTGCAGTGAAAACAATTGTTATTGTTGTTCCATTGTCATAATTCCCGGTCACAGAACCTAATTGGACTCCATTGGCTGTAACGGCTGTTCTTAAATCAACATTTGAGCCAGGTGTGATGAATACATCTCCCATTCTTACGACAACTCCATTATCAGGACCAGATGCAGTCCAACCACTGTTGTCCCTGATATCATCAGTCAAAGTATATGATGGATCATATGCGGGAGTTGTTCTGGTTTCTCCATTTGAATCCAATCCATATCCTGCCAAGTCATATGAGATAATATAAAATTCAATCCAGACCCCATTGTCGTTGGTTGTAAAGTTGAATTGGAAGGTAAATCTTTGTGTTCCACTATCATAATTCATGAGAGCAAAGGTAAATGGAACAGAAGTGAAGTTGTATTGTGTTTCGTTGACACCTTTGTTTAGACTGTATCTATAGGCAATGGTGATGTTTCTGACATTGTCTATTTCATTGGGGTCAGATAGAGCAATGCTGATGGCTATATTTGAAGGAGAATTTCCGTCTGCACCAACCACTGTCAGTGATGCTGCATTGAGGTTTACAGGGTTCTCATCAGGCCCAAAATTGGTATACGTTTCAGATCGAGAGACTAGTGTTGATGATGAAGGATTGAGTATTTCGATTTTGTAGATAAACTGATCTTCTGCCCTATTCAGAAGTCTATTTTGATTTGGCCCTGAAGTGTCCAGTATTTGTGAGAATGGAGAAATTAAAACTATAAAATCACCATTGTTTGTCGAATTTATTGTAAATTCAAGTGTGGTGGTAGTTGAGGTTTGAACTATAGTTTCACTTAATTTGAATTTGAAACCCAATGGAGCTCTGCCAAAAGCATCCCGAATGGAGACAGTAATGTTGGTGTTGGCATTCTGAAGAAGCTGTTCAAATGTCTGATTGAATATACGGTTATTTTCTCCATCAGTAAATGTACCTCCTTCAAGGTCTCTTGCCACAGTAAATGTGAGACTGTTAGTATAATTGAACAATCCAAAAGATGTATTTTTGGCGGTTGTAATGTACCAAATGCTGGATGAAAACGTTCCATTGACAACTTCGGCAAGGAAAGAAAATGTGCCATTTCCTGCGGTTGTACCAGGTAATGTAAGAGTACTACTGAAACCTCCAGTAGAATTCGTAGTAAATTGGCTGAAGGTTTGGACAATCGAATTGGTATTGTCCAACAACAAAAATCGCAATGACACACTTGAAGCATTTCTGGCTTGAACATCTTGGACATATCCAGTCAACGTCACTTGATTGTTTGCTGTCAAAAATACAGTTGATGTGGAAGGAACAGTTTTCACTGCTACAATTTTGTCAACATATTCATACATTTTGATGACTCTGGAAATTGTGTCTGGATCTAAACCAGAAATGCTTGTATTTCCGTTAGAATTCATAATTGCAGTGACCGTTATGTCTTTTGTCGGATCAAACCATGTTGTTGTGTTCAGATTAAATGTTTCTGTAAACTGTCCTGTGGAATTTGTTTTTCCGAATTTGTTCACTAGCGTTTGCGAGTTGTAGACAATTCTGAAATTGTATTCTACACCTACAACATTTGAAGGGTCTCCTCCACTCAAGGAAAGTGTTCCATCCACCTTCACTAATTGGTTGCTCCTGTAATACCTTGTTGTTGAGGAGAAGGCTTGATTGTTGATGGTCATTGAGAGTGTAAAAACATAGTTGATCTCAATGTCCAAGATTTTCTTGTTTGAAATGGTTGGGTTGTTAGCATCAGTTTCTGAGTTAAATGTGAGATAGGTTGATAGCCCTTGATAATTCTTGAGCGTCACGGTCAACAGAATTTCTATGGAAACACTTTGTGATCCAGAATTGCTAGGTATCGTCACGGTTGAGCCTGTAATGGATTGATCAACCAAATTTACGGCTGTTGAGCTGTCTGCAGAACCACCTGAAGTGGGATTATATGTTTCTGAGATATCAAACCGCAAAGCTGACAAATCTATCTGCTGATTGAATTCATCAAAAAAAGTGGCTGTGGAAGGATCAAAAGGTGTTGAATCTGAATGTTCGAATGATACCAAGATATTGTAATTTGTATTAGGAGCTATTTTGGCGGGGTTTTGATCAGTGGTTGCAAACATTGTAATGGCATCTGTTACTACAATTTTCCCTGTTTTCAATGTGGCGGCCAACCTTAACAATGATGGATTTCCTGGAAACTCTACTGAATAATTGTGTGCACCTATGTCAGCTGTACCATAAGTAACTTGAAACTGATAATCTCCGTTTGCATCTGTTGTTGTCGTCAGATTGGCATATCCTTCTCTTACCAACACTACAGTTTCATCGGACCAAGGTGCTCCAGAAGCCAAATTTCCGCTGATGGTCAGTTGCTGCCCTATTTGAATAGTGTGGTCTTCAACTGTCGCCATTGGTTTAAATGATATGCTTGTTTCTCGTGTGGGAGATTTGGCTTGCATAGAAATCGATCTGGAAGAGGAGGATTGAATTGTATTCATTACCAATTGAGAGAGTGCTGATTGTTGTTGAAGCATTCTCTGATTTGGAATTAAATCATGAACTTCTGATTTCGATGAAGGTGGAATTTCATTTGGTTTTGAATGTTTATCGCCACTCGCATCATTTAGTGAGTCAGAAGTGGCAAATGCAGGTAACAAATAGAACGTGAGCATTAAAAGAATGAAAAATGGCAAAATGCGCTTTGTTTTCATAACACTATATCCTCCTCTTAAGTTTGAAAGTACTGTTGGCGTAATTCGTCACAATCATTTGTTCTGTTGCACTAGATAACTGCATGGTTTGGATTGGAGGAACTGAAAAAGACGGTGCGCCTTGCACTCCAAATTGGAATGGAGAAGAATCAGTACCATTGTGTATTTGTTTGAACAGTTCAAATATAGAAGACACAGCCAAAACATAGTAGAAAAAGCCTGCTGCAATTTGCGAGGTGTTAACGTTGAGTTGAGCTGATACAAATCCGTTTGAGTCTGTCGTAGGTCTACCACCAACAGTCAACACTTGCGAATGGGAAGTTGTTATACTCAAATTGTAATAATCAACTCCTTCGGTTCTTGTGCTCAGAAATGTCACTAAGTCATTGTAGGTGGTGACACCATCGTTGTCGAAATCATTTTTATTGACAAATAAGATATCGACTGGTGTGTTTGCTATTGGAGCAGGATTTGCTCCCAACGCCAATGTGGTTATGGTCGTGTTTACAACCCAATTGTTGATAATCTGGCCAGCTGTCAGGACAGATTGGTTAAAGAATGCGGAATTGGTCATATCCGCTTTCAGGGTGACATAAATTGGAAATGCTTCAGAGAAGACAGTTGAACCTTCCCAATAGACCATAAAGACATAAATTTCGTCATCAACAGGGTAGGATGGATCGGACAACGGAAATACTACTGTCCAATTGCCTGTACCATCGTTCGCTGTGGTTCGTGAAGCATTGACTGGGTCTTGCATTATTCCTTCAGCGTAAGATTTTGCACTATCGATTGTACTTGGTGAAATTGTTGCAAGATCAAGGGATTGAAAATCTGCCTGTGAGAACAGCAATAATGAAACAGTTTCATTGGCAATTTCATTTCCAGGATTTTGCCCTTGCGCATTGAAAAGGGTTGATTCCAATTCAATGTTCATAAGCGGTGATGCTAAAGCACCAATTTGGTTGAAATTTGGTATGCTCTGTTCAGGAAGATTTGTGGATCTTAGTGTCAATGTTCCATTCTTGACCCACGCAACCGCAGTAAAATTAAAGCTGAACCCAAATATTGCTGCGATAGCATAAACATTTGCGCTCTGGCCCAAACCTGGATTTAGAGCAGCATTGAGGTTGACTGCCTCTACTTGAGTAACTGATGTTCCATTGATTGTCACGTTACCATTGAAATCAACACTGGCATTAAAAATTGCAAATCCTTCACTGTTAAGTTTGATGGTTCCAATATCCAACCCAATAGATGCTGGATCTGCCGGGATTGTACCAGATTGAACGCTATTGTAATCATCTTCATTCAAAAATTTGAGATCCAAGACTTGGTTTGCCGCAGGAATACCTTCAAAGTTTGCACTGACGTTAACTTGGAGTTGTTCACCCATTGTCTGCAACTTGAATTCCAATCCCGAGCCAGCGTCTTTACCGGTCAATGGCTCCAGTTCAATAGTCGCGCCTGCTGACAATGCGTTTCTTCCATAGGCAATGTTGCCGGCCAAAAGTTGAGAATAGATGGGGATGGGGTTGAAAATTCCCCAACTCCAATGAAGATTGTTTGAATCATCCCTCCAAGGGATCAATACTTCCACCCAATAGTGCAGGTTCAAAAGTTGTAAGCTGATTTTCTGGCTTGAAGTGTCTATCGTGCCTCCAGCAAATCCAAGAGCAAGACGAGCGGGAATGCCAAAAGATCTCAACATATTTATGTAACCCGGGAGGAGTTCCTTCAGTCCCCATGACCCACCTTCCTCAAGGGCTTGATAGAAATAATGGGCTTTGTCACTTGTTCCGGCAAAATCACCCTGTCCTTGAACTGGATCCAATGAGATCGTTCCACTGTTCAATCCATTTAGGACTGCCTGTTGGATAAAATTATGGATAATTAAAGTTGCAGAGTAGACAGAGGTGGAAGAGCTTATTGATTGGCTGAATTTGTTGTATTGTCGGGTAAATGCGTCTTCAACACCTACCTGTTGATCCTGCCAAACATAGTTCGCTCCACCTGGAAGAGAATCCTGCCCCCATGTCTTGCTAATCGCATCCACACTTCTCTTTTTCTCTGGAAATCTGTCTGTTGGGACTTGTGCATACAAGGAAGAAAGCTCACCGATGGTGGCAGACCCTTTAGCAATACCACTCTTGTCTTCAGATTTCCAATAGCTATCCATACGGATGGCCCCTGATGCTCCTGCTTGAGAAAATTTAGCCGTTACTATAGGTTGTTCATTCAGGTCATTTACAATTGTCAGACTTTCAAGGGTAGATTCAGATGTCGATGAGATAGTTGTAGCAGATGAAGTCGAACCGAAGGTCGCACCATACTCTGAATTCCAAAATGAAACTAACGGTTGGGTGTATGATGTACCTATAGTAAGAAAAGCATTATCAAATGTAAACTTCCTCAGATTGTCAGTACTAAATGCCAAAGAAGAAAACTTCGAGTCAAATGAAGTGAACGGCATAGTTGTAGTTTCATCAGCCTTTTTGAAATCATTAGACGCTGGATCCCAAGTTTCCGAAACTTGCCATCTATATAGGTAAATATCTTGAGATGGATCCAAACCTAACCCATCAGCAGGGGTAATGTTCGCAATAATCTGATCGGCTAAATCTGGATCGATACCTCCCAAAAGATCAAGGAAACTGTCCAAAAGTTCATCATAAAACGGAGAGGACAATTGACTGAGATCAAACTCATCATCCCTTGGCTTAAATTGATCTTCCGGAATTTGACGTACGACATTAGGTTCATTGATGAGAGGGCTTACAATCGAGCTTGCCACCAAGAGAATGATCCATATTGTGACAAATTGACGGAAGGCCTTGCCCCATCTTTTTACCTTGAATCCTTGCGAAAAGAGGGCATACGCCAAAAACGAGCTGAGTGCTATTCCTATTGAACCTGTGACAAAAACGGCAACCAATGGCTCAATAGAATCGAGAAATTCACTTACAGATTGGAGCAAACTATTGTTGGAAGTAGCCAATGTTCCTTCTTTTTTAAGGTACAGTATCCCCGCGTAAGAACCAAGAAGCAAGGAAAGCATCAACTGAGGGACTTTTTTGGCAGTCAGTCCTGGAATTTTTATTCGTGTTTCTCTTCTTCTAAATCTTTTTACAATTACATTTCCATGTTCATCCAGAACTCGTCGTGTAACTGCTCGTTTGCCTCTTCTCCTTCTCCGTCTTGCCTTCACATCACTCATTTTTTCACCTTGCGAAGTTGAATAATTCCGCATGTGGAACGTCATACGGATTGTCCGTTCAACCGTGTCTCAAAGTTTTTAGTAATCTTTTTCTTAATAAATTTAATCGATTGCAAGCAGGGATTTGACTATCAATTGAGTTAAATCTGTAGGATCAACAAATCATTTTTTTGGGGACAATATTTCTGCAACCACTGAAAACGCTTCAGACACTACGTCGTCCAGAGGAGATTCGCCATCTATTGTTTTTATGCTTTTCGCTTTCTCATATTGTTTGTAAATTGCCTGTACTTTTTGGAGCATTGTTTCCTTTTCAAATTTTTCAATAACAGTTCTCTGGTCTTTTTGGATGCGATTCAGTGCTGTCGGTATACTGACATCCAAGAGAATTGTCACATCAGGGTTTGGTGCGTTTCTGTTGATTTCCTCAATCCATGGAACAGGAATTCCTTGGGCACCTTGATAAGCTATGGATGACAAAGCATATCTGTCTGAAATCACGATTTTTCCGGCGTGCAGTTCCGGCAAGATTTCATGGTAATAGTGCTCTAACCGATCCGCAGCGAAAAGCAGTGCATCCACTTCCTTAATCGAAGTTGAAGTTTTGAGATATTCTCTAAGAAGCTTTCCAATCTTCATGTGTGAAGGTTCCGTTGTAAGATGAACTTCTTTTCCAAAGTGTTTTTTGATTTTATCTGCTAATTTGTTTGCCAATGTCGTCTTTCCAGCACCATCAATTCCTTCAATGACTACAAAGAGACCTGGATAATCCTTAACTGATGATGTCACTACAGGATTAAAGACTATGTGTTAGTAAAACATTCGATGCAGACATGATCAATGTAATGATGACAGTCTTCTTTCAAATTCAGTGACATCTTCTTCTGCTATCATGCGATGAGTTGTAAACCGAATTTTGTCTGACCCGAAAGGAACGCATAAAATTCCAGCTTTTTCAAAATAATCAACTGCCTTCATTGGATTTTCAAATTTATTGATGATTGAAACGACAACAATGTTGGTTTGTGGCTTAATAACTTCGAATCCTTTCTCTTTCAGTATTGTAGCAATTCTCTGAGCATTTTTGTGATCTTCGATCAACCGATCTCTCATGGTCTTCAAAGCAACCAATCCTGGTGCAGCTATTATTCCAACTTGTCGCATCCCACCACCCAACATCTTCCTGAATTTTCTCGCCCGATCAATTGTTTCTTTGTCAGAAGCAATGATCGAACCAATTGGGGCGCTCAGGCCTTTGGATAAACAAAACTGAATTGTATCTACGTTTTTTGTGTATTCCTTCAAATCAGTGTTATGATAAATGCACGCATTGAAGATTCTTGCTCCATCCAAATGAACTTTCAATCCCTGTTCCTTTGCGTATTTGGCTACCTTGTTTGTGGATTCTGGTGAAATTGCAGTCCCACCATGCCGATTATGGGTGTTCTCCAAACAGAGCAACGTTGTCTTTGGAAAATGGATGTTTTCTCCTCTAAGCACATTTTTCACATGTTCTGGAGTGATTTCACCATTGACGGTTTTGATCAATTTCGGGATTGCACCAGCTATTGCACTGATCCCACCAACTTCGTAATGATAGATATGGGAATCAGCTTCAAGCAATACTTCATCACCATGAGTGGTATGACACAAAACAGATATCAAGTTACCTTGTGTTCCGCTTGTAACGAAAAGTGCACTCTCCTTTCCGCTTAATTTGGCTGCATAGGTTTCAAGTTCATTGACAGTAGGATCATCTCCGAATACATCATCTCCTACTTGTGCATTCATTGCAGTTTCTCTCATCTCTTTTGTTGGATGAGTGACAGTGTCACTTCGCAAATCAATGATTTTCATGAATCCCTCTGAGATTGTCACTTGAAAAATGTAAACTCTAAGGTAAATTTAGGAGATGATTTGTTTGTGTAAAGGAAACAAGCCACTTACTTTCCACGCTGTCCAAGTCTAAATCTTGCCATGATTGAGTTCAGCTCAGTTGCCACGTTTGCGATTTCAGCCGCTTGTTCACTAATTTCATTTAGCATAGCGACTTGTTCGGTAGTGGCTGCATTCGCTTCTTCGGTATTTGAAGCAGTGTTTTCAGAAATGGTTCTCGTTTCTTCCATCTCTTCAACGACCTTTTCAACAGTACGTGCAATTTGGAAGGAAATTTCTTCAATTAACGTTGAAATTTCATTTGCAGTTCGCTTTGTGTCATCAGAAAGTTCTCTGACATTTTCAGCAACCACACTGAATCCTCTACCAAAATGGCCAGCTTTTGCGGCCTCGATTGAAGCA
>JALUTL010000153.1 GCA_027016475.1 Candidatus Heimdallarchaeota archaeon | reverse complement strand
CATAATAGCTTTATCAACTTGAAAGTCGGAGAACCGGACTGTCGCATAGAAATAGAGAACTGACCATAGGACTTGTAAAGCAAGAATTAATTCGGAAAGGAAAGCGGGTATAATGTATAGCATAACAATAACGAATGCGAAAGAAACCAAAATTCGAATGCTGGCAATAATAAGAGTCAATCGGAAATTCTTTTTGAAGATCGTAATGATATTTTCTAAACAGAGGCTATGTTTTGGATCAAGTGCTACAAAATAACAAAAATCCAAATAAACTTTCCCAAAGATTAAATAGATTAAGAAAGCCAACAAAATAATCAAAAAAATACCCATACGTTCCGTAATGAAGAAGCCTGAAAATATGCAAATAGCCAAAAAGAAGTAGGAAAGCACTATAATTACCAATATTGTACCATACAAAAGAAGATAACTAAAAATATAAGCTGTTGCAAACAATTTGAGTTCTCTACTATGTCGTTTTAAGATATTGTATCTTTCCTTTCGGGAAAAGCCTGACAATTTGAGAAAATATGAATATAAACCTGAAACTAATAAAATTGGATAAGTGAACATGAGAACGGCATAGAGCGTGAGTGCAATAATTCCTACAAAAGCTGAAATATTCACATTAATACCCTCAAATAGCCTAGCCACCCCGCTATATTTAGGATTTAATCCAGATATGCTAATTGAAACAAATAATAACAAGTGAGAAGTCATTTCTAATGTTGTATAGGGATTGTTTATGATATTGACCAGCTTGCTGTTCGAATGTTTAGTAAGTATACTTTTGGAAACTTCTTCAAATGAGAAAAAAGGAAGCTCCAAATCCTTTGGGGTTTCCAAAATATTTAACAAAACACTTGCAACCAAAAAAATTAACATTGGAAGTGTTAAATAGTTTAACAGATCAATTTTGAAAATCCAGAATGCGACAAGGTAGGTGAAAAAAACAATGAAATACAGGATTATAAAAATCATGGCTTTTTTCATG
Source organism: Candidatus Heimdallarchaeota archaeon (assembly GCA_027016475.1). Taxonomy (GTDB): domain Archaea; phylum Asgardarchaeota; class Heimdallarchaeia; order Heimdallarchaeales; family Kariarchaeaceae; genus WAKA01. The sequence continues at coordinate 12,989 of JALUTL010000153.1, read as the reverse complement.
GTGAGAGATACTCCTTTTTCTTAATATAACTATGCTTTTATCGGCACCCATGTTGTGGGTATTGAGTTTAATGATATGAACACCTGATAACCAAGAAATCCTACTGGAATTTTGAACTGCCCATCAAGACCCGCATCATCATTTCCAAAATCATACCAAAAAGAATGTCGATATGGCAAATACAATTCACCACTAACACCCGCTTTGCAATCACCTTGTACTCTCTGATTCCCTGTCATTTTGACAGTACGCGCGTGAATAAACAAAGCAAGAGCTATGATGCCAATAACAGGGTTGAGTGAAGCTTTTGAAATCATACCTACAAGAGCAATTACACCACTAAGAGTACCAAATAAATCAAAATACAAGCTGCACCAATATTTATCTAAATTAAACCACAAAATATTTTCCCAAAAATATGGAATTCCAGCCCAATTTTTTTTAGTAATATAATCCCTTTTATAAGCAATTTGGTAACTGGATTCAGTTTCTGCGAGCAAATAGGGTCTTTCACCATTATGCAATTCGGTTTTTCTGTTCCATAGTTCAGATAAGATATGAAAAACTAGATCACTCCAACCCCCTAGTTGTGCAACAAGTAATGCAGCTGCCAAACCAGCAACAATCGCATCCACATCGCCGACAATCCCTTCAAATATGTCTGTTTTGTCATACATCTCAATTGCAGCACTTTCACATGCAACTAGGTATATGCTGTTGGCTCTTTCCATGCTAGCCATGCTTGCAAGTTGCGGATATGTGATGTGCTTGCCATCAAGAAGCAGACCACTTGAATCACCATGAGCAAAAATGAACACAGGGAGCTCTGACTGAAGTGCAATCTGAATGCTGTTGAACTATGAGATAAGAGAGTAATATTTACTCAAATGTACGATCGAAGAATTTCGTTAGTGTATAATATATCAAAGTTGAAAAGACAAGCAATTTTAAAGCCAGCTACAATGATAATTGGAAACACACATTCTTTCAAACAATTTTGTGATAGTGTTTTTGAATTGAATGGAATATATCGATTTTTGTCTCCCCGTCAAAATTTGCAAAGGAACAATAATAAGCTACTAAATGCATCAATTTATTCCATTAAACAATAATTATCTGAGTTGTAAATTGCTTACTGCTTAGCCTGTCTACCACGTTTTCGCCCAGTTCGTCGAGCTGCAATCAGACCAACTTTAGCACCAGGAGGTGCATTTCTGGATACAGTTGTAGATCGTGGAGGACTTTGGTGTGCACCACCACCGTGCGGGTGCTTCACAGGATTCATCGCAGTACCACGAACCCTTGGATATTTGTGACCCTTTGCTCGGAGCTTGTGGTATTTCGCACCAGCCTTCAGCAGTGGTTTTTTGGTAATTCCGCCTCCAGCAACAACACCGACAGTCGCACGGGCCTCTGGTGGGAATGCTTTGATTCTTCCAGAAGGAAGTTTGACATAGACCCATTTGTCTGTGATGGAATCAATCTGTGCACTTGTACCAGCAGCTCGGACTAGCTTTCCACCATCGCCTGCACGGAGCTCTATGTTGAAGACAGGAGTCCTCACAGGCATAAATTTGAGTGGAAGGACATTTCCGGGAGCAATTTCGGCTGTTGCACCATAATAGATGATGTCTCCTACTGCGAGTCCTTCAGCGGGCAAGATGTATTTGTATTGTCCATCCTCAAATTGAACCTGTGCAAGAGGTGATCCTCTTCCAGGTTCGTGGTGAAGCGAGACAATCTTTGCAGAGAAGGAGGAACTGAATTCTTCACGAGAAATTTTTCTGTATTTGATTGGTTCGATCCTTTTGTGCCCTGCTGCGCGGAATACTGATCCGCCTCTTCCTCTTCTTTGTACTAATATTCTTTTACCCATTTAGTTCACCTCATTAGAATAGGTTCAATTCAACCGCCAAATCAGCAGCAGGATACTCTTTGGCCAATTTGACTATGGCTCTCTTCTTCCCATAGGGGGTGATGAGAGTGTTCACTTTTTCGACTTTGACGTTGTAGAGCTCTTGGACAGCTCTTTTGATTTGGAATTTGTTTGCACCTTTTGCCACCTCGAAGATTATCTTGTTCTGTTCGACAATTTGGTCGTAGACAGCTTCTGAGAAGACAGGCCTGATGATTATTTCGTGATTCTCCATTTTTCTCACTCCATTTTCTTGAGCTCTTCAATGACGTCCTCTGTCCAGACGGTCAATCGTGCCGCGTCACCACCTGGAGCCAATTTTTCGACCCTCAGATGCTTGAGTTCCACGACTTCCACGCCCGGGAGATTGCTTGCTGCTTTGGATAAAGCGCATGATTCTTTGACAACTATCAGAGGACCAGTCTTTCTTCTGTATTTTCTTCCTCGTCGTTTGCCCTTTCCTGCTCTTATCTTACGACCGTTGCACCGTTCAAGGTCTTCGCCCAATCCCAAGCTTTCGAGGATGGACTTCACTTCAGCCGTTCGTTCCACCTCTGTAAACTTGGTTTCAATAACTAAAGGCAGTTGGAGCTTCTCACTGAAACGGTGTCCTCTTCTTTCGACAAGCTCTTTTTCCTTTGTTGCTGCAATGGCCGACATCAACGCCAATTTATGTTCCTTCTTGTTGATCTTTTCAACAATCACTTTGTCAGGGGAGGGGGGGAACAGCATTCGTCCGCCAACAGTACTATGAACCAATGCACCTCTTCCTGCAGAAGGTGTACCGCTTCCATGTGTTCGTGGAATCTTTGCGATACCCCTTCCAGGCCCTAAAGAGGAAGCAGTAGTTAGTCTTCCAGCCAATGGAAAACGTCCCTGAGGTTGCTTTTGTTTCGTTTGTTCACTTAGAACTGCCCTGCGGATCACATCCGGTCTGTATTCTGTATCAAACACAGGGGGAAGCTCTACTGTTCTTTTGGTTTTGTTGCCCTTTATGTTAAGTACGCTTACCATGTTTTATTCCTCCTACATATGGGATTCCGTGGACACATATGTGATCCGAGGCTCTACAATGAGCTTGTTCTGACTTCGGATACCGTCACGAAGCATGACCATACGTTTCTTTGGCCCTGGAACGGATCCTTTCAACAGGACATATCGGTTCCGCACTTTTCCGTATTTGATGAAATCACCCTTGGGGTTGATGTCATCAGGATTTGTCCCGATCATGAGAACCCGCTTGTTATATTCAGTTCTCCTGAAATATCCAAGCTGTCCATATCTTGGCAGAACCCATTGTACCCTTGCAGGGGTCCAAGGGGCAATTGATCCAACACCTCTTTTGGTATGTTTCGACTTGTGTTGCAACAATGTGACACCATGTCGTTTTACAGGTCCTTGGAAGCCCTTTCCTTTTGTAATGCCAATGACATCCACATATTGGCCGGGCTTTGTAAAATCATCAATTTGCAGTTCCTGACCCATACGTTCTTTCAGCCATTCGATTCCTGAATTTACATCAGAGCATCCTACCCTGATTTCAAAAATGCTAGGTGTTTTGGTTCCAATGCCGGTCAGGTCAGGTTGGGTATGGACAATGGCCCTAAGTTGCACGGCCTTATCAGCAGTTTCTTCTACTTTTGCCAGCTGTTCCTTGTATTTCTCTTCGTCAGGGAAGCGAACTTTTACCCTCTTCAAAAATTTGGAAGGGCTTTGAACCTTCGCTTCTGCAAGGATTTTGAGTCCATACGGTGTCTGCCGGTATGTCCTCATACCCATAAGAACGACAGGTGGAGTCTCAATAACGGTCACAGCTGCAACCCTGTCGGTGTTGGCAATGTGTGATTTGGGTGAATCCTCTTTGTATATCACTCTTGTCATCCCAGCTTTGAAACCTGGAAAAGCCAAGATTTTCGGATCACCTTCGTATTTTGGCCAACCTCTGATATGGGGTTTATGGCTGCTTGCTCTTTTTCTTCGATACCCTAAACTACTTCTTCGGGGTGCATGTTTTGTACGTGCAGTAATAAAGCATCACCTGAAGCCAGAGGCCTAAAGTCTAGGCATAGTCTTCAATCCTACCATGATTTTTGTTATTTTAAAACTTTAGAAGGAAAGCGCGAGTTGTCAACAGCAAATGCGAACCTCAGAAAACAATAAATGGAGGTACGCCAAGACAATCATGTGCGAGGTCTTTTTATAGCTCGGTTTCAGCCGATACACAAGGGGCATATCAAGGTCATTGAAGAGATCCTGAACGAAGTTGATGAATTGCTTGTGGTTATTGCCGCAGCCCAAATAAGCCACACGCTTAAAAACCCACTGACTGCAGGAGAACGTTTGGAGATGGTCAGAGAAGCTTTACAGGAATACGGGATCACTTTGGATAAGGTGTGGCTGTTGCCTGCACAGGACATTCTTGACAACGCACTTTGGGTATATCACCTCAAACGTCTTCTACCGCCATTTGACATCATGTTTAGCAATAACCCGTTCACCCGCAATCTGTTCGAGGAGACAGGATTTCCAACTCAACAAACAGACATATATGATCGAGAAAGGTATTCCGCAACAAAAATACGAGAACGTTTGATATCAGGGGAAAGCATAGAGGAGGCAGCAATGCCAACAACCATCAAGCTACTGGAAACATGGAACATAAGAAAGAGGCTGCTGTCTATTATTTCAGACGACCAAACAACTGGCAAGGGTGCAGGTACAGAGTTGACAAAAGGATCCTAGATTGTATCAACTGGCTTGTAGGCACCAAAAACCTTCTTCATTGTTCCACAAATTTCACCAATGGTACAGCGGGCCCTGACTGCCTCAAGGATAAATGGAAACAAATTATCTGATCCTTTGGCTGCCTCTTCCAATTTTTGTAAGGCAATCTCGACCTTCCTGTCGTCCCTGTTTGCTTTCACCTCTTCAATTCGTTTAATTTGGTCATCCCTTATAGTTTCATCCACCTGAAGAATATCAAAGTCCAAATTCTCGTCCTGAAGATAGGAATTGACCCCAACTATTTTTCTCTTGCCAGAATCTATTTCCAATTGATATTGATAGGCTGATTCTTGTATTTGCCGTTGTATAAAACCAGAATTGATTGCTTCCAGCACACCAATTTTTTCTACTTCTTCAATCAGTCGGGTTGCCTCTTCCTCCAATCGGTCAGTCAGCCATTCTATATAGTATGAGCCACCCAATGGGTCAATAGCGTTGGGAACTCCACTTTCTTCAGCAATGATTTGCTGAGTTCTGAGTGCAATTGTTGCAGATTTATCTGAAGGAAGAGCCAAGGCCTCATCCATACTGTTCGTATGCAGTGATTGCGTACCACCAAGTACAGCAGCTAAGGCCTGCAATGTAACCCGAATAATGTTGTTTTCTGGTTGTTGGGCTGTCAGTGTGCTCCCAGCGGTCTGTGTATGGAAGCGTAGCATCATTGATTTTTTGTCTTTTGCCTTGAATTCTTCTTTCATGATTTTTGCCCACATTCGTCGTGCCGCCCTGAATTTGGCAATCTCTTCCACGAAATCGTTGTGGGCATTGAAAAAGAAGCTGATGCGCGGTGCAAAGCTGTCCACATCCAGACCGGCATCTATTGCTGCTCTAACATACGTCTTTGCATTGGCCAAAGTGAATGCAAGTTCTTGAACAGCAGTTGATCCTGCTTCACGAATATGATATCCACTTATACTGATTGTGTTGAATTTGGGATGTTGCTTTGAACAATATTCAAAGATGTTGGTAATAAGCCTCATCGACGGTTCAGGAGGGTAGATGTAAGTCCCTCGGGCAATATATTCCTTCAATATGTCGTTCTGAATGGTTCCTGATATTTGTGATGGGTCAACCCCAGTTTCTTCAGCAACCACAATGTACATGGCCAAGAGAACAATTGCAGGTGCATTGATTGTCATAGACGTGGAGATTTTGGAAAGGTCAATACCATCAAAAAGTATTTTCATGTCCTCAACCGTGTCAATTGCAACACCAACCTTTCCCACTTCTCCTTCAGCCATAGGGTCTGATGAATCCAATCCCATTTGGGTAGGCAAGTCAAATGCAACAGAAAGGCCAGTCTGTCCCCTTTCCAACAATAGATGAAAACGCTTGTTTGTTTCTTTAGCCGTTGAATAACCAGAATATTGACGCATTGTCCATAGACGGCCCCGATACATTGTTGGATAGACACCCCGTGTAAAAGGATATTCTCCAGGTTTGGGCAAATCCGCATTATATGATTCCAAAAATGGAGGAACTGGGATTCCTGATATCGTATATTTTTCATCATCCATTTTTAAAGCACCTCATCGTGAAGCAACAGAGTTTTTGACAAAATCCACTATCTCTTCCAATGACGAACCTGGGCCAAAAATTTCCTTGACCCCAATTTCCTTCAGATAGGGGATGTCTTTCTCTGGAATTACACCTCCTCCAAACACAACAACATCATCTGCATTGTTGGCTTTCAACAAATCAAGCACTTTCTTGAAAAGAACTTTATGTGCACCGGAGAGAATTGACAATCCGATCGCCTGTGCATCTTCCTGCAATGCTATTTCGACGATTTGTTCAGGTGTTTGATGGAGTCCCGTATAGATTACTTCCATGCCAGCATCCCTTAACGCTCGTGCCACTACCTTGGCTCCTCGGTCATGACCATCCAAACCCGGTTTGCCAACTACAACACGGATTCTATGGGAAACGCTCATATATTAAAAAATAAAGCCAGCTTTATCTGTATTATGGCAGGTGTAAATTATGATGAACTTTTGGCCAACCGATTCTTTCGATCCGCTATGACTGTATCTACATGGAAGCAGGCCACATACCGATCCTCGCCAATCTTTTCCATGGGAGGACGGGTTTTGCAGATATCAGTGGCATAAGGACATCGAGGGTGAAATCTGCACCCTTTTGGAGGATTAATCAGTTGAGGTACTGAGCCGGGAATTGTTGCCAACTTACCCTTGCCTTTCTTGAAGGATGGAATTGATTCCAGCAGAGCAATTGTGTAAGGGTGATGAGGATCCTTGAAAATAGCACGGGTTGGACCGGATTCCACAACACGCCCTCCATAGAAAACATGTATCCGGTCAGTGTTTTCACTCACCACACCCAAGTTATGCGTAATAAGCATCAATGAAAGTCCATATTCCTTCCTCATCCGTTGGATGATGTCCAGCACCTGTGCCTGAATGGTAACGTCAAGCGCAGTAGTTGGCTCATCGGCAATCAAAAGTTTCGGACGGAGTGCAAGGGCCCTAGCTATAAGAATCCGCTGTCTCATTCCACCGGAATATTGATGAGGATAATCATCAATCCTATGCTCAGCTTCTGGAATTCCGACCGCTTTCATCATTTTGATTGCTATATTCGCCGCTTCTTCCTCATCTACTCCACGATGAAGTTGAATAACATCAACCATCTGTTCTCTTATGCTCAGGACAGGATTTAATGCTGAAAGTGGGTCTTGAAAGAGAAGAGCTATTTCCTTTCCTCGGACATGCCGCATTTGCTTTTCGGTCAAATCCATTAGATTCACTCCACGATAATAGATCTCTCCAGCAACAACCTCACCATTTTTCGGAAGAATACGAAGGATTGATCGGGAGGTAACAGTTTTCCCACATCCACTTTCGCCTACGATACCGACTGATTCTTGTTCACGGATATCAAACGACACCCCATCCAAAGCCTTTACAACACCACTTTCTGTTTTGAAGTAGGTGTAGATATCACGCACATCCAAGATTACATTGGATGAACCGTTATGTTTAGCTTTGCCCTTCAATGTTGTTTCACTCATCAGCCAACAACTCCTCTTTTATTTCTCCCCTTTCCAAGGCTTCCTTGATCCAAGGCAGAGATTTATTGTCAATTTTAACTGTCTTTTCAACTTCCACTTCTGTGAAGAGGCCTCTTTTGATTGTAAACAACTTGTAACCATTGTATACCCCTTCCATTAACGTAATAATAATCATTGGAAGTATCTGAAACAATGTCATAATTACTCCGAGCATAGTAGGGCTGTATTCCCCATCATAAACGACAAATTTGTTGTTAAACCGATCTCCTGTAAGAGTTGGGAAAAATTGAGACCAATCAAAATGCAAATTGGGATCTGTCATTTTTGCAAATTCAATCCCAAGCCACATCGCGATTATGAACGAGATGATAAACCGGGAAACCAACCAAGTATCCCTTTTGGTGTGCAACTTATACATCACGGTAACCAAACTCGCTGCAATAATTGGCAACCAAACTGTTCCCAAATAAAATGCATTTCCTTTATGTCCAAAAATCACTACCTCATAGCCAAACACAGCATCTCGGAAAAATGCATACTTCAGGTTCGCCTGATTCGTTTCATAAAAAGGACTGTTGTATGCCCAACCCGCCTCTTTCAAGAAAATCATTGGCAAACCCAAAAAAACTGTGAGAAAGGGTACATAAATCCAAGCCAAAAATCCTTTGGAAACTGGTGAAGCATATGTTGAAGAAGCATTCAGCCCATAGTGAAGATAGAGATTTGCGTAGTATTCAGGTCCTCCGAAGAATCCTTGAGCATTAAACCCTTGTCTTGCGATGTTAAATGAAATAATGCTTGCCAACGAAAAGATGTAGAGTGATGCAAACCAAACCAATGTAGGGCTGGTCAAAACATCAGTCAGCTTTGCTTTAAGTCTGCTTTCGATCCCCATTTGAAGAGATTCTTCAATTTCCATCATTGCTCATCCTCCATTTCCAAAAATATTACCTTTTCTGATTCTGGATAGAAACAGGCCGCCCAGACATTGTTCCTAATTTCTTCCAAAACCGGCTCTTCCTGATGGCACCTTTCCTGTGCCTTATAGCAACGAGGTGCAAACCTACACCCTGTAGGAAGATTGACGGGTGAAGGAACATCACCTTCCAAGATAATTTTCTTTTTCTTGATATCTTGGTCAGGGAACGGAATTGCGGAAAGCAATGAAACAGTATAAGGATGAGCTGGAGTGTCAAACACTTCGTCTGTTGGCCCAATTTCCACAATTCGACCCAAATACATTACTGCTACCCTGTTGGACACATGCTTTACAACAGACAGGTCATGGGCGATAAAAATCATCGATACATTGAACTCTTCCTGAAGTTCTTGCATCAAGTTAAGGATTGAAGCCTGTACGGACACATCAAGTGCCGATACTGGTTCATCAGCAATGATCAAATCCGGTTGCATAATTAGAGCACGTGCAAGACCGATACGTTGCCTTTGGCCACCAGAAAACTCATGAGGATAACGGAGCGCATGGTATTCTTCTAAACCAACTTTTTTGAGCATCTCCAACACAATTTCCTCTTGTCTCTTTGGTTCAATGTTATGTATCAACAACGGTTCGCGAAGTGTGTCCTTTACCAATCTTCGTGGGTTCAATGAATTGTATGGATCTTGAAAGACCATTTGGATACTTCTGCGCATTTGCATGAACTGTTCCCTGCTTTCAGGATGGTGGATGTCTGCTCCATTCAGCAACACCTGCCCCGTGGTAGGTTCTTCCAAACCCACAATTGTTTTGGACAGCGTAGATTTGCCACATCCAGATTCTCCGACAAGACCCAGTATCTCGCCTCTAAATATTTGAAGGTCTATGCCGTCCACCGCTTTGATATGACCTATGACCTTTGAAAAAAGGATCGAACGACTTTTGATAGGAAAGTACTTACGGAGGTTTCGTACTTCCAGTATAACATCATCTCTCCCCTTTGGAGACCCAGGAAATAGTTCATCATGATCTCGTGTTTCCGACATTGGGGCAGTGTTAGATGAAACCATACTCTCACAATTTTATGGGCATTATTAAGCCATTTGTCTTACCACAAAAATAAACCAACATAAAATTAAATTAAATGAAACACAAGCCTGACAGCAGGGTCAAAAAGTATCATCATAAGGAATCCTGCACAGAAATGTCGGATTGCACGCTGTGCAATTTTATCTTCATCCGGTTCCTGTGACTTGCCGAATATTTTTTGTCGAAGAAGTGCATAGGATGGGGAATATCCAAACCATAGGGCAAAAGAGGAAGAAAGAAGAAAATATCCAATTTGGATAGCAATGAAAAACGGGAAGAAAAGGATGAACAGCTCAATGCCGATATTAAACATCACTAATGCAAAAGCTCCACTTATGGACAGTGCAAGTAGACCGTATAAGAGACCCCATATTAATTCATAGGCATATTTGTTTATAGAACCTTTCATGGACTTATTTTTGTCTGAATCGCTTTTAAGCCATATCATATAACAACAGAATAGTGATGGAAAGAAAAATGAGGCCTTTTATGTGAAGGAATTAATCTTTCAGCTTTGGATCCAACGCATCCCTGAGAGCATCGCCAAATAGGTTTATAGCAAGCACCAAGAAAAATATGGCAAAACCAGGAATTAGGGCCTGTTCAGGATGTTGGGCAAAAACAGGTCTGGCTTGCGATACCAAGATACCCCAACTTACCGTGTTGGCAGGATCACCCAAGCCAAGGAATGCAAGACCAGCTTCTGACAATATGGCCCCTGCGATGAACAAAGCTCCTAAAACTATGATTGGAGCCAGTACGTTCGGAAAAATGTGGACGAATATAATTCGTTTATCGCTTGCGCCCATTATTCTGACAGCAGATACATATTCCAATGACGATACCTGCTTCACATTTGCGGTCACAAGTCGAGCCAACCCTGCCCAACCAAACAACCCGATCACCATCGCGATGATCCACACTTGGGGAACATCATTAAACACATATGCTTCTCCGTTAACAATCAAGCTGACCAGCAATATCGCAAAAAGGAGGAATGGGACAGACAAAACCAAATCAGTAAATCGCATCAATGTTTCTTCCACCCTTCCTTGGTAATATCCTGCCATAAGACCAATAATTACACCAATTATTAGTGAAATGCCTGTGGCTATGAGACCAACCAGAATTGACACTTCAGCACCAACCAACATACGAGAAAAGGCATCTCTTCCTAGCTGGTCAACACCGGCAGGATATTTCAGATTGGGGAACGCATTTGTGCCACCACCGAACTTCTCATTTTTCCCCGGAGTGTTGTCCAAAGGATTTTCGGAGAGTAAAACAGGATAGAAAATTGCAATAAGCACATTCAATATAATGTAATAGAAGGCAACCATTGCCACTCTATTTTTCTGAATTCGCTTGAGGACTATAATCCATTGATTTATCGATGTATCTAACTCACGAGTAACTTCTTCTTCAACGACAGTTGCACCAGATTGTTGTGTTGCTGTTGCCATAATTATCACCTCAGATAGAAATACGCGGATCAAGCTTAGTATATGCTATATCCGTCAGCATGTTGGCAAAGAGGATCATCAATGTAATGATCATAGTTAAAGCCATAATCATCGGAGCATCAAATGCAAAGGTAGACACAACATATAAATTGCCCAAACCTGGCCATGAAAAGACTGTTTCAGTAATCGGTGCACCTGCAAGGAGTCCTCCTATGCTCAATCCCAAAAATGTGGTCAACGGAAGCATCACATTGGGGAAAGCATGTTTAATTACAATTTTCTTTTCGGAAATACCGTTTGCACGGGCTGCGAGAATGTAATCTTCCCTCATTACTTCGAGCATTGTACCTCTTGTCAAACGAGCAAATGTGGCCATTGTAGCAAATGTCAAGGTCAAGGTGGGAAGTACCAAATGCCAAAGAGAATCCAAGCTGTAAACCAAAAATGTAGACAGGAATGCTATCCACCACTCACCAGAAAGTATGTTGATTTGTACCAGCCAATCTGTAGGACTGAGATAGCATGCACTGCAACTGGATTCCAAAACAAAATCTGCGGAATGGGCCTTGCCAAATGGGAACCAATCCAATCCAGTGCCCGAAAAGATGAGAATGGCCAAGATTCCTGACACGAAAATGGGCATTGACAATCCCAAAAGTGCCAAAGAAGAAACAAACGAATCAATTAGCGTACGATGATAGTAAGCTGCGAGCATGCCAAGGATTATACTCAAGACAAATGAGATTACCAAAGATGTAACCTGCATTTTAAGCGTTTCCCACAAAAAGTTCCCAATATTGCTTGCTACAGGCTGGTTATTTTGGTAAGAAATTTGTAAATCACCATGGATGAAGCCATTTAGCCAATGCCAGTATCTTTCCCATACTGAGTAATCTCTCCCAGTTTCTGGATCTCGGAACCCATATCTGATTAGCAAGGCATCTTCTACAGCATCACGGTTTACCCTAACTCTCGATAGGGCCAATTCCACAGGATTAACCATTGTGTTCAATATAAGATGAGTCATCACGGAAATTGCCAAGAACATGGGAACAATCGCCAAATGTCGTCTTACCGTGAAAATAAAAACGCGGTTCTCTAAAAGGGAAGTCAATTCTTTATTTGTCATCCAATACCACAAAAACAATGGAACGAATGAAAGTGCCAAATAGGCCAATACCAAATTGGAGTTGGCCACCAAAATCAACCAAGTTTGGAATATCGCAATTAGAACAGAGACAAACTTGGAGAGCCTTGAAAAATCTTTTTGGGAATAAAATACAGGGAAAAAGATTGCCACTGCATAAAAACTTATCAGGAGCATCCCTACCGCAATTGCACCATTCAACAATGTGATTGAGCTTGAACCCAATTCGAACAAGCTATCACTACGCTTCGAGCTAGTGCTCACTTGTACAACGAATACCAAATTGGCCAATAGTGCGACCAAAAAGAAAACAATTTCATAGGCAGAATTGAGTTTAAACTCTTTTTTCCGTTCTATGGCAGTGTCTGCAACAACATTTTCCATAAAGATACCTCATGTCTGCAATTGTTCATGCACTTAAAATTATTGGCACGTTCGACATAAAAATCGCTAAATTCTTTATGGATTACTTTAATGAATAGTTAATCTCTTGTTATTGAATCTCTTAGGTTTATCATGTGGGGAAGAATTTCCTGTTCTTTCTGCCTAACTGGAATCTTTTTGATCCCCAAAAATGCCAAGACACTCAAGGCTACAGTGACAAGTATAGCAAGTATCAGACC
>JALUTL010000152.1:3800-13983 GCA_027016475.1 Candidatus Heimdallarchaeota archaeon | reverse complement strand
CCCTATTTCTGTGCCCTTTTACTTGACTTTATAACATCTCGGTTCAAACATCTATTGTGGCAATGGAACAAAAGGCCCGGGAGATTCTTGAAAAATACCGTGAAGCTGGGCGAATTTCAATAGAGGCAAAAAAACTTGCGGAGCGAATTGTAAAGCCCGGTAAAAATGCTTTTGAAATAGCTCAGGAACTGGAGCAGTTTATTGTTGATCAAGGGGCAAAACCAGCCTTTCCAGTAAACTTTTCAATCAACAATGAAGCTGCACACTATTCCCCAGAAATTCTCGATACCAGAACGGTCGGAGACCAAGACATCATAAAAATCGATCTTGGTGCACATATTGATGGCTATATCGTAGATACAGCAATCACTATAAATTTTAACATTTCTTTGGAACCCTTGCGAAAAATTGCTGAAGAAGCATTGGAGGCTGCAATTGACACCGTTAAGGAAGGAATCAAAGTGCTGGATGTTGGAGCAGCCATAGAAAGAACAATTGTCAATGGAGGGTTTCAACCAGTTCGTAACCTTAGTGGTCATCAAATCAAAAGATATATATTGCATGCTGGTCTGACAATACCCAATCACGGATCAGGAAAGTTTGCATTGGTCAAGGGCAGACTTGAAAAAGGAAAGGTCTATGCAATCGAACCTTTTGCCACCAACGGCGTCGGAGAAGTTATTTCAGGAAAAACAACGAATATATTCCGAGTAAAAAGAAAACCAAAAGCAAAGGAGACAGATTTGGGGAAAATTCTAGCAAAATATTTCGCAAAAGTTGGAGTATTGCCGTTTTCTCCGCGATTTCTTTACAATGGAGGGGGTTTGGAGGAAAAGGAAAAGATAATGATGGATCTAAGAAAACTGTTCAGAAAAGGAATCATTATGGGATATCCCGTATTGGTTGAGGCAGACAAGAATGCCATGGTTTCTCAATACGAACATACGGTAATTGTAAAAGAAAACGGCTGTGAAGTACTTACTCGAAATTAAGGGGTTAACCGATCTACTGTCCTAGGGAATGCAACTACTTCTTTCACATCTGAAGCATTCAAAAGGGTTGCCATCAACCGTTCTATGCCCATTCCAAATCCTGCATGGGGTGCTGCACCATATTTGAAAAAGCTTAGATAGGATTCAAATGATTTCGGATTTAACCCTTTTTGTTGGATGTTTTTGAGTAAATGGTCATACCTGTGTTCTCTCCAACCGCCTGAACTCAATTCGTGCTTAAAGATTAGATCAAAGGCATGGCATTTGTTTGGGTCACCATCAACCTCACGCACATAGAATTTTCCAACGGCTTTGGGAAATTGGTAGATGAAAAAGGGTTCATTCACCAATTGCCACAATGAAGCCTCCTGTTCAGTTGAAAAATCTTCACCCCATTCCATTTCTATATTGTTTTCATTAAGCAAATTAACGCATTCGTCATAACTCAATCTTTTGAAAGGCGTTTTGACCTCTGGAACCTCTATGTTCAGAACATTCAGCAACTCTTCATTGCTCCGGAGCACATCTACAGCAGTTTTCACTATTCCTTCCATGATTGGCCATACATCCTTATCAGTTGCAAACGGAACTTCAACATCAAATCCAGAAAACTCTGCTAAATGGCGTCTTGTCCGGCTTTTCTCCGCTCTGAAATAAGGGGTGAATTCGAAGAACTTTGTCCCGGTATTTGCTGCAATCGCTTGTTTGTGCAATTGCGGCGACATGGCCAAAAACGCCGGTTTGCCAAACCAATCGACATTGAAAACTTCAGCGCCCCCTTCGCTTGCCGCTCCAAGAACTTTAGGGGTTGACCAATAAGTAAATCCTTCTTCAGCCATGTATTTGAATACTGAAAAAATAACGATTGATCTGAGCTGGTGGTATGCCAAATGCTCGGGCTTACGGAGATCAAGTATCCTCCAATCGAATCGAGTATCCTTGTTTGTGTCTATAAATTCTGCAAAAGGATCAAATGGCAAAGGGGCTTGTGCTTCATTCAGAACTGTGACCTCTTCAGGTGTAAGCTCAATCCCACGTGGTGCTTCTGGATGGGTTTTGAGAGTTCCAGTTATGGAAACACATGATTCACGTGTCAAATCTTTGATTTTTGAAAATGCTTCTTCGTTTTTGTTTTTTAATGAGGTGACCTGTAAAGTTCCTGTTGCATCCCTGACTACTAAGAACGCAATTTTTCCTTTAACTCTCAATGCATGAACCCAGCCATTGATGGTCACTTCTTTGCCGTCCATGGATTGATCAATTTGCTTGATGTCATGGGTTTTCTTCCACACAAGTTGACAATTAAACTCCTATTTTTAACACGATCGATAGGGATGTTGAAGATTAGGTTATAAACAGCCATCCAAAACTTTGTTGTGTCAAAAGCAAAACCGCGAGGCAAAGCACCTAAGGATAAACCAATAATGGAAGAATTGAAAAATGCAACTGGAAAACTGTTCTTTCTAAACCTTATCTTCTATGGTCTTGCCTATGCAATTGGTGTGGGTGCATTTCTATTGGGATGGACTGACACGCTGACAATATTCTCACAATCTACAATCTCAATTTTCCTGTTCGGTTATTCAACCAACTCCTTTATTTCTGGAATGCTTTGGCAACCATTTACCTCAATGTTCATGCATGGTGATTTGGCCCATTTGGCGGGAAACTGTTTTTTTCTGATTATTTACGGATTCTATCTTGAGGATCATGGATTCACTGATAGGTCTATTTATACAGCTTTCTTTGTTTCAGGTGTAGGTGCTACTCTGCTCTCCTCAGTTTTGATTCCCAATATTTTTCAAATTGGTGCTTCGGGAGCAATTTTTGGTATGCTTGGCTTGATTTTAGGTTGGGGAACAAAAGCAGAACTTGAGGAAAAGAATCAAATTTTTGGCGCGGCAATCATTTTTCTGATCTTTTCTTCAATATCTCCTGGAACGAACTTTCTTGCCCATATTTTTGGCTTTTTCATTGGTTACGGTTTAGGTTTTTTTGAAATTGTCAGCCCTGAAGCAAACCAAGATTCTAATCCTGTTGATTGATCCAATCAAAAATCGGTTTCCAAAACTCCTGTGGGCTTTCTACCATTGCAAAGTGACCCATTCCCTCAAAATGCATCAGTTTGTGGTATCTGACGTGATTTTGGATATCCCTTATGTAACTGAGAGGCCACACATCATGTTCTGCTGTGACTATGAGAACTACATTTTTGAACTTCCTTAGTTTACTTCTGACATCATATTTTTCAATTTCACCATAAAGCTTGTAATATGCATCATATGCTACTCGATGGCTACCATCCAATAACTTTTGAGCCATACCCAAGTTGGGTGGTTCAAAATACACTGTGTAGGCCCTACTGAATTTGACTTTCAACGAATTTGGATCCATCCTTGAGAAATAATTGTCCAACTCATTTTTGGTTTGGGGTGAAAATCTTTGCCGAATATTCCATGCCAATTCTCCACGATACCAAGCACTGGCCGAACTTGAGAAGATAACCACCTTGCCAACATGCTTCATGTGTCTTGTCAGATATGTGAAGGCAAGCAATCCCCCAAGACCATGCCCAAAAATTGTGATTTTCTCATAGCCTAGATTCTTCCTAAGCTCTTCAACATCATCCGCAATTTTTGCAAAAGTCAAATCCTTCTCATCCTCTACATCTGGCGACCGTCCATGATTTCTATAATCAAAAAAGACCAAAGGGTTACTTACCTCTATCTGTGACATACTGTTTTCCAAGTAAGTGCGATCAAGAGGAAAGGTAGGGAAGAAAAAAACTGGAACTCCTGCTCCATGTTTGTGGGTATAATCAATCTCCATACAAAATAAATAAGGAATGGAGAATTTAAAACTTAATTCTTGTCTCCACTTTTAGTTTTTCTTAGTTCATTTTCAAATGAAGTGTCTGATCTTTGTTCCAATAATGTCAAAACACCCATGATCAACATCTATTTATCACATTTAATGTTCCCTCTGACTGCCTCTGCTTATATCCTAGGATTGCCATACTTTATTTGGAATGTCAACAAGAATGTCCCACAAAAAGAACTCACAAGATAAAGACCTTTTTGACAAATTGATGGAAGTCCTCAAAGGAGAAATCAATCAGAGACTCCTTGAAGAATGGGTAAACATAGAGGAAATCAAGAACAAAAAGAAACAGGAGTAGTAATCGCATTACTGATTTGAAGGAGAAGTGGCAATTGTGAGCTCCTTTAATGCTTGTGGCAAATCTTCCAAAGAATCCAAAAGCAGATCAGGTTGTGATTTTTCCAAATAATCCCGAGTATATTGTCCAAGCTTTCCTAAAATGGCAATGGTTGACGTACCTGCCATTTTGCCTGCTTCAACATCTCCGGGGAGATCTCCTATCATCACTGCTTGTGAAGGGTCAACTCCTAATTTTTTACACGCCAATAATACTGGCTCTGGATCTGGCTTAGCATTCTCAACATCATCTCTCGTAACTACTGCATCAAATATCCCAAAGAAGTTGTATTGGGAAATGGCTGCTTCAACGGTTTTGGAACTCGCACTTGTCACAAGCGCCATGTCAAATTCATTCCTCAGCTGTCCTAGAACACGTTCAGCTGACTCGAGTGGAACTATTTTTCTGAATTGGTTCTTCCTTCTCATCAACTTCAAAAGCAAACGCATGGATTGAAATGTATTCAGCCCCGCTATCCGACTTATAGCCCAAATTGCCTTTACAACCAAAAAATTAGTGTTTCCCCCAGTTTTTTCCAAGATAATGCCTAAATTCTGCTCAATGCTCTCCAAATCAATATCCCGCTTTATTTCCCTTACCGCCTCGAACAGGGGAATTATCCATCTTTCCTCTAGGTCAATGAGCGTCCCATCAAAATCAAATAGCAAAGCTTGAACCATTATATGGTCATATAATTGTAGTTGTAATAAACATTTGGCTAAGAAAAATCAGAAATCTCGAAGTATTATGCATTGGATAGCTTGTTCAGAAATGTATCCTTGTCCACGATGAAACGGACATGAGTTCCTTCACCTATCACAAATCCTTGATATCTCGCTACAACATTTAACTCAACTTTGTTCCCATCCACTTTTGAAATTGTGGAGCTTATCTCGACTGTTTCATTTTCCTTCACCGCTTTCTTGTGATCTACACATATGTGGACACCCACAGAAAGCTTGGTCTCAGGAAGAAACCTTTCAATCAATTGATTTGAAACTTCTTCCATGAACAGGATCATGGATGGGGTCGATAAGACAGGGACGCTTCCTGAACCAACAAACGATGCCAAATGCTTCTCTGATACTTTGTACGATCTAACAAGCATTTCTCCAACTTGCAAACTCACTTTTCCTCAAGACTTAGTTGTCGTCAGCTATTTAATGATAATTGAACTACCTAATCGAAATAGTCACGTATTGGTTGTTCAGTTGGCGAGGATCATATCGACATCATCTGGTCATTAATCCGATTCTCATTTCCGTGACTTTCAAAGTTTCCTTCCATCTGCTATTTTTATTGGATTTGGAAGGTATTGCAACCGAACGTTCCTTCTTTACGGGTTTCTTGGAGGGCATTGCTTAATATATGGAAGCAATTACTAAAAAACTTATCCATCGGCGTTTTGAATCATCCATATTGTAGCCTGTTCAGGGGAATCCTTAAGTGGTATCAGAATCTTTTAATTTATGGGCCGACTTGTTCTAAATCATCTCAATGTATTTGATTCTCTTTCAGGAACGATTAGAGAAAACCAAACAGTTGTAATCTCCAATGATGCCATTGAATTGATTGGCGATGATGGTATTTATGACCCCACGACTGACGACAAGGCGATGGATTTGTCTGGATACTTTTGCATTCCTGGAATGATGGATCTCCATGTCCATCTGGAATACGATCACTATTCCATCACAAATTATGAAAAAGATACCTTCAGGCATAAGGATGCCTACTTTGGTTACAGGGCAATGAAAAATGCTCAACAATATCTGAAACATGGATTTACTACTCTTCGAGGGACTGGTTCCAGAACAAACTCTCTTGCATCACTTAAACATGTTTTTGCAGAAGGAATGTTTCAAGGCCCTCGATTGTTCGTTGCTTTAAATCCTGTTGTTCAGTATGGCAATCAGGAAGAATTTGGTCCAATCGACTTTCTAAAGCTTGGAGATGAACAGGCTACAATGTCAGGAAGTGATGGAGTGGTGCACGCAGTCCGAAATCGGAAAAAATTGGGTGCAGACCTGATCAAAACCACAACAACCGGCGGAGTGCTGCATGGGCAAGGATCCAAAGTTGAACAACCTCTTTGGAGATATGAAGAATTGCAGGCAATGGTTGATGAAGCAGAGAGACTGGGCATGTACGTGGCGGCTCATGCTCATATGGAATCTGGAGTTAGGCTTGCTGTTGATGCGGGAGTAAGAACTATTGAACATGGAACATTCATTGGAGATGAAACGGCAAAAGAAATGGTCAAGAGAGGAACATTTCTAGTTGGAACCGAATCAGCAGGAACTTTCATCCATCATGCGCCTGAACATGTGAAATTGCAATTACCCCCTGAAGTTATTGAAAAATGGGAAACAGTATCGTCAAAAATGGTCGAATCACATCAGATAGCATACGAAAAAGGAGTAACTTTTGCTTTAGGAACTGACGCTCCAGTAGCCGGTGATCACTGCCATGCACCAATGGAACTCAAATTGCTCATGTCGAACCTTGATCTCTCTGCTTCGGAAGTACTTCAAATCGCCACAATCAACTCAGCGAAAGCAATCAAAATGGATCACCTGCTTGGAAGCATAACCCAAGGGAAAAAGGCTGATCTGGTCATAACAAAAACAAATCCATTGAATGACATAAGTGTTTTTGAAAGACCTGCAGATCTCAAAGTAATGAAGGGGGGTAAATGGGTCACTTTATAGCTACTTGTTCCAAAGCATAGTCAAAAGTTTTTCAGGAGTCATTGGGGTATCATAGACAAGTTTTGCATTTGGATTGAAGTTCTCAACCGCATTTAGTAATGCAAAGTATGTTCCTATTCCGTACATAAGAGGCGGTTCTCCAATGGCCTTGGACTTCATTAACCCAAATGGCTCCTCGGTCTCAAGAAAGGTTACATTTATCGTATTTGGAACTGAGTATATATCTGGGACTTTGTAGGTTGATAACGCATTTGAAAGCAACTTGCCATTTGTATCAAATCTCAGCTCTTCCATGGTCATCCAACCAATGCCTTGAACTAATCCTCCCTCCAGCTGTCCCATATCAATTGTTCTGTTCATGGATTTGCCAACATCATGGACAACACTTACCTCATCAATTGTATATGTCCCTCTGAAAATGTCCACTGTTACAACTGTCAATGCACTACCATAAACATGGTAGGCAAACGGATGCCCTTTCTCTTTTTGCTGATCGAAATAAATTGTTGGTGTCGCATAAAATGCCTTTTCAGACAGATTGATTCTATTCATGTATGCTTGCTGAATCAACTCTTCCCAAGTCAAGGCAGTGGGTTGACCATCTACATGAACTACTTCATCTATGATTTCCACTAGGCTGGAATCATCGGGAACTGCCTCATCTTCTCCCTTGAGAAGCTCAAGAGCGAACTCTTGTAGCCGTTTTAACAACTTGGCACATGCCATCGATGTTGCTTTGCCGTTTAGATCAGCTGTCGAACTTGCAGCTGACGGAGAGGTATTGATGATCCGCGTAGTGTTGGTAGTCTCTATTTTCACTCGATGGGGTGCAATCCCAAAAATACTGATCGGAACTTGGGCAATCCGCGTATTGACACCTTGTCCCATTTCTACTGCACCGGTGCTGATGCCCACAGACCCATCTAAGTAGATGTTGACCATTGCTGATGCCTGATTCAATGCTGTTTTGGTAAACGAAATTCCAAAGCAGATTGGCATTACAGATATCCCTTTGACAAATCGAGTTGAAGTTTTGTTGAACCTCTCAACTTCTGCTTTTTTCTTCTCCAAACGATAGGTACTTTTCAATAAGTTCCATGTTTCCCTCGCCAACACGTGCTTGGCAATTTGACCATAGGGGAATACATCGTCATTCTTCAATAAATTCAGTGCTGGCTCCGTTTCTACTGCCATTCCACTAGCTTTGGAAAATGAGTGGATGGCTGCCTCCATTGCCACCATGGCTTGAGGACCTCCGAACCCCCTAAATGCCGTGTTCGGTGGCAGATTGGTGCGACAGCTCACAGCTGTAATCTTTGCGTTTGGTATGTAGTAGCTGTTGGTGGCATGAAACAAAGTACGTTCAAGGACAGCAGGCGACAAATCGGCTGTTGCTCCTGCATTTTGATAAAAGAATACCTCATATCCTATTATCTTCCCTTCAGACGTCCCTGCAATTTTGAAATCTACGGAATACGGATGGCGTTTACCAGTCATTTGTAAATCATCCTTTCTATCAAGAATCAATTTGACTGGTTTTCTCAAGTGATAGCAGGCCAATGCAACCAAGCACGCCCAAGCAGTAGCCTGATCCTCCTTGCCTCCGAATCCTCCACCGAGTCGAGTAATGTCAACCTCAATTTCATGCATTTTCTTTCCAAGGATCCTTGCTGCTGTCTTTTGGACTGCCGTTGGCCCTTGTGTTGAAGAGATGATATAAATCCCCTTTTCTCTTGGCTCTGCATATGCACCTTGAGTTTCCAAATAAAGGTGCTCTTGCCCATTTATTTCTACTCTACCCTCAACGACTGTCAAGTTGGGATCAGTCCAGAGATATTCAGTTGAACCAATCTGAAAAGTCCTCGGTTTCAAAATAATTTTTCCCTGCTGAAAAGCTTCTCTGGGGTCTGTTATTGGAGGAAAACTCTCAATATCCAACGAAATTGCCTTTTTTGCCTGTCTTAATAAAAATTCATCCGTACCCACAAGTATGGCAATTGGCTGACCGATGTAATGCACTTGCTCAGATGCCAACAATTCCTCATCAGGTACTATTCCTCCTATTTGGTTCTCACCCGGAATGTCATCAGCAGTAAAAATAGAGATCACCCCTTCCATCTCTATGGCTTTTGATATGTCGATTTGCTGTATTCTACCATGACTTACGGGAGAACCGAGCACAACTGCATGAAGTGTATCTTCCCGTGTAATTACGTCATCGACATAGATTGATGTACCTGTGACATGTCCAATAGAATCAATGTTTTTCATGTCACGTTTCACTTTGAGTGTTTTCCTTTTCTCCAGCATTCATAACACCTCCTGTAGCATTGAAACCAATCGTTCAGCTCTGGAAGGGAACAGAATGTCTATTGTAGAAACAAACAAGGTGGAGGAAAGAAGTTGCTTATACTCCTTTGATCCTCTAACGTCAGAGATTGGGGAAATTTCTTCCTGGATCTTGGCAATTGCTTCTTCAATTGCTCTTTCATCTAACTGTCGATTGGAGAGGAGTCTGCTAGTTTGTGGAAGATACTTTGGAATTGGTGCAATACCTCCAATACATACTGATGCGTTCTTCAACCAAGGTTTACCATCTTTCGCTATGACTTCAAACGCACATGCCATGTTAACTGATGCAATGTCCAAATGTGTTCGCTTTGATACCTTCTCAAAATGGAAAAGAAAGCAGTCAGCACCATTGAATGAAGGACTTGGAGGAGGCTCGGGGATTTCAAACTTGAAATGGTCAATGATCTCATCTGTCTTCAGATCCAACTCCTTATAGCCCAAAAAGAAATTTCTCAAAGGAACTTCCCTTTTTCCCGAATCACCAACCAAACAAACTGTTGCATTCAAGCCCAACAGCATGATAGAAATATCTCCTATAGGTGAGGCGTTTACAACATTCCCAGCAGTGGTTGCAATGTTCCTGATAGGTGTGCTTGAAACCAACTTAATGAATTTGTGAAGATTTGGAATCAGATGATTCAAAATTTCATTTTTTTCAATGTCTGAAACTGTTGAATCTGCTGATAAAAAAATTTTTTCATCCATCTTCCAAATTTTTTCTTTGCTCATTGCCAGAAATTTTATGAATCTTACAGGACTGGATCTTAATTGATCTGGAATTTGAACAAGTAGGTCTGTTCCTCCCGCAACAATCTTTCCTTCCCTGTGTTGCTTTACAGGGTTATTGTCAAGCTTTTGAAGTTTGGATTCAATATTTTCAAAGTAAGGCGGAAGGAAACGTGATTCAATAA
>JALUTL010000152.1:0-3790 GCA_027016475.1 Candidatus Heimdallarchaeota archaeon | reverse complement strand
GTACTTATCCTTTCTTTTCCTGAAAAGGAACTGATCGGTAACAGCTTGTGGTTGATCAGTTCGATCGCTCTTTCTATTGATTTGTACCCTGTACATCGACAGATGTTCCCGTCTATGGACTTGATTCCTTCTTCAAGGGATACCTTACTTGTGTTAAGACAATAAGCAGTGAGAGAGACAACAAAACCTACGGTGCAGAAACCACACTGAGTCCCTCCGGTTTCGACAATGGATTCCTGTACCACGGACAATCCGTCAGGCAAATTTACTCCCTCAATTGTAACAACATGCTTTCCGTGGACATTGGCTATTGGCGTCAAGCAAGACACAATTTGTTGATATTTCATCTCCCCATTGTCATCGATTCCCACCAAAACGGTGCATGCGCCACAATCCCCTTCCCGACAGCCGATCTTAGTACCGCGTAAATTCGCTTCGTATCGGATGAAATCCAGAAGTGACAATGCAAGATCTGTCTCTACATGCTTAACTTCTGAATTCAGGATGAAGCTCACACCAAGTTTTCTATTGTCCATTCATTTTCCTTCTGTCTTTGAACTCTTATAATTAATGGTAGCTCAGTGGAACGAATCACGTATTTTGTGACTGTTCTTTGTTTGAATAATTTGAGCAGCAATGCTTATGGCTATTTCTTCTACTGTCTCATCATTTATTGGAAGACCTACAGGGGCGATAACCCGTTTCAGCTCCTCTTCAGAAAAGCCAAATGAGAGTAAGTCCTTCCAAATCATACTTATTTTCGCCTTGCTTCCCATCAGTCCCAAAAATGGTATGTTCTTCCTTAATGCACCTTTCACAACCTTGGTGTCATTGAGCTTACTGTATGTACATGCAACAGCGTAAGTTCGAGGGTTTTCAGGAAGCTTGGACGCATACTCGTAAAAATCAGCAACGATTACCTCATCGGCATATGGGTTGGACAAATGCATTTCCAAGTCTGGTCTGTCGTCAATCACAATGACCTTGAAATGCAGTGATTTCATAATACGAGACAACGCGATTCCTGTATGCCCTCCTCCAAATATGTATATCGTATGTGGAAGTCCTACAACCTCCTGATACCTCCAATTCTCACTAGAAATCTCAAACTTTGGGGAATGAACCAGTTCCATGACTTTGCCTTCACTCAGTTGGCATTCTTCCAATTTTATGCCGTTTGGGTCGATTGTAAGTATGCCATAGCTCTCTTTCGAATAGAGTGCAAGAAGGTTCTCAAGAAGAGGTATGTCCTCTTCTTTCAGTTTGTAAAACAGTGTATGCTGTGTACCTGCACAATTCAGCCCTGATTTTTTGTCAGGAGGTGCCTTTGGATTATGAACCAATTTTCTGACCGATGGTGCAATTGGAAGATTCTCATATCCCCGGATAAAATTCGCCTCCATTATTGCTCCTCCGACCGTCCCCTGAAACTCCTTACGCTTATTGACAACCATTTTGAACCCTGGCTTGCCGGGCGAGCTCCCTGAAATAGCGGCTATTAAAATTATCTTTGGATCAAGATCGTGGTTCAACCAATCAAGGCATGCTTTCCAAACAAGGTAATCCTTCATTGACAAATTTCCAAAGATTGTCCACTTATTAATGTCCGCTTTAATGTTCTTCGTCACAAAGGAATTAAGGGAACACTGTGAATTGAGGTTGTCCCATTATGCAAAAAGGCTATTTTTTCATCATGTTTCCTATCCTTGGTTTCGGTATTGCACCAGTGCTGATTGAAATCGGGCTTCAGCAAATCGATGTCTTTACTTTTCTTTTTATCCGATTTTTCATCTCATCATTGTTGCTCACTCCTTTGCTGGCTTTCGGTTATTGGCCAAAAATCAAGGCTCTGCTGACAAACAAATACACATACCTTTTGGGCATCTCCCAGATTACCGCAATTGTGTTCCAATACCTAAGTCAGCTTTTTGTCATTCCCTCGGTCTCAACCATCATTACCAAATCCTATTTGATTTATGTGCCATTCCTGACACCGTTTCTTCTCAAGGAACAGTTTCAGGTCAAGAATGTAGGAATTGCAGTGATGGGATTTTTTGGTGTTCTCCTTATTTTGGGGCTCGAACAAGGGTTGGGTCTAGGAGATTTGATTCTTGGTGTTTCCGCAGCAATTGTGTCCAGCCTAGGATTCGCCTTCTATATTGTATTTTCCTCAAAACTGGCACAGGATACCGAAATCGACAATGTCGCTTTGTTGATCATTATTCTTTGGATGGTTTCCATCACAAGTTTTGTTTTGATGGGCATCAATGATTACCAAGAGATTCCTCTCACCAAAGAAATGGTTTGGATTTTTGCAGTCCTTATCATTCTTTCAACATTGGTCGCCTATTTTGCATATTTTCTTGCTCTTGAAACCATTTCTGCTACAACTGGTTCTGTTCTATTGCTATTGCAGAACCTTCCTCCTTTCATTGTAGATTTTGCGTGGTACAGACGTCCGCTGTCACCACTGTTTGCAGTAGGCAGCATATTGATTCTCATATCGTCATACTTGTCTGTCAAACTCAATTCAAATAATAAAACATCAACCATCAATTGATTTTCTCATCGGATAGTTTATGAATAAATAAACGGAATAAGAGTATTGATTACTGCTGTACAGGCTCGAGAATTGCTCAGAAAAGGAATACTTACTGTCCCTGAAATCGAGACTGCCGCAGCAAATAGGATCAACGAGTTTGATACTATCCTTAATGCCATGGCATATGTCAATGATGAAAGCAGAATAGAGGCATATGATACTGACTTTGTCCTAAAAAATGAGCCGGATGCGCAATCGAAGAAGTTGCTTGGAATCCCAATTATACTCAAGGATTCATTTCTTACAACTGACATGCCTACCACAGCAGGACGAGAAGACTTTATTGGATACCACTCTTATGTGGCTGCCAATATCGTGGAACTCATTGAAGCTCAAGGTGGAATCATTATGGGCAAGGCAACCGTTCCCCAAAACCTTGCAGATGTACAAACCTTCAATTACATCCATGGCATAACCAAAAATCCATGGAATTTGGATCTTTCTGCTGGGGGGTCTTCAGGCGGAGTTGCTGTGGCGATTTCAATGGGTTATGGGCACATCGGCATTGGAAGCGACATGGCTGGGTCTTTACGCATCCCTGCATCATTCAACGGTATTGCATCGCTGAAGCCAACTGAAGGACGCATTTCTGCCCTCGGACATATGCCGCCCCTTTGGGCAGAACAACATTTGCTGACAATGCATGAAGAATTTTCTTCAGGTTTGGGCTATCTGTTTTCTTGCAAATTTGGCTCTTCCGTAAATGGAATAGTCAAAGAGTTGGATGATGGGTATTTCGACTGCTTGACGGTTGGACCAATGGCTAGAACTGTTGCCGATCTTCAATTGGCTATGGAGGCATTGGTTACCCCAAGAACTGAATTTGGATACAACCTGCCGAAATTCAAGCCAAAAAGTAACCATCCAAATAAGATTATTTTTGGGATCACCTCCAACCTTCCTTTTATCCCAACTGAATCACGAATAATCAATTTTATGGAGGAGCAATTGCCAAATTACTTCTCGGATCCACTACCATTTGAAGTGGAAATTGTTGAGATTACATTCCCAGAACAACTTTATGAACGAATTAGAAGATTGTACAATCAGTTTGGAAAAATTTACTTTGATTTTTCACTTCAAGAATATTACTCCTCGAACATGCACAGAAAAGTCACAACTCCGTTACGAGAAGAACGGGAGGCTCTTATTCATGAAGTTGATCGACTGATGTGCTCTGTTGACGCT
>JALUTL010000151.1:3888-4961 GCA_027016475.1 Candidatus Heimdallarchaeota archaeon | reverse complement strand
TCAACAGCACAGTTCCCAAACCGTTGTTACTGAAAGAAGCCTGATATCTACCTTGAAAAGGAACTATGATGTTCGTCCAATTTACAGCCGCAAGTACAATGCAGAATACAAAATAAACAGATACTTATTGGTGCAGTTCCTCAGTATGGAAAAGCGTTCATTGGAATCTCTTCAAGCAAGGGATTGGAATGAACTGTTTTTGAAGAACAGCAATCCGGATGGCATTTTGTTTGTTCCACCATTTATAGATCTTAAGCAAGTTCCAAGGGTTTTTGAGGAGCTTAGGGACGTCATACCGGAACACTTTTCAAAACGTGCAGGAGTAATGGTGTCTCGACAACGTCCAAATGCGTTTAAGCAGGCTGTTTTGGAGCTTCATTTGCTGGAAAAGATAAAGAAGCAAAACAGCGACCTGTTGAAAGACCCTCGGGCGGAATATGAGTATCAGTTCCAAATTGAAATCCGGAAAAGAGTTGTAAAGGAGTTCATGGACAATCTATTATTAAACCTGAAGCGGGTTGATTTCATGATTGCAAACCATGTTCATCGGGAAATAAAACCGACTGAATTCGATGAGATACTTTCACAATGTTTGGTAGAAACATTTTCAGAGTATCCAACAATCAATAATGAACTCATCAACAAAACAACAATTTCATCGACAATGCTCTCACAGACAAAGATTTTTCTAAAAATGCTTCTTGAGAATGAAGACCTCAAGGCAATTGAAAAGTTTCCAGCCTACAAATTGATTTACCTGACTTTTGTGGCTGAAACAGGAATTGCTATTGAATTGTCCGAAAAGACAGGAAAAAATGAGTTGAAGATCACAGACAAAGAAAAAAAGCTCCCCAAAGTTCTTCAATTCATAGTTGGTTTGATCCAAAGAGAGGCAAACCTTAAGACTTCCAAGCTCTGCCAAATCCTGGTAGAGCCACCATTCGGATTGCGCAAGGGGATCATTCCGCCAATTTTGGCATTTGTGACAATGATGATGCCAAATTTCGAAATATTAATCGAATCGGTGGAAGATAGCGGCAAAATATTCAGCTTGGATGAGGAAAAGCTGACGG
>JALUTL010000151.1:0-3878 GCA_027016475.1 Candidatus Heimdallarchaeota archaeon | reverse complement strand
GACTACTACATCCGAAGAAGACTCAATGACAAAAGGAAGAGGAGATACAACTACCGAATTGCCAAGATTTTGGCAGAAAACACCACAGAACTTAGCTTGGGTGAAAACCTATCAACGTTTATTGAAGAAAACAAAATCAATGAAGATGAGCTAGAAAATGCAAAGTTTGAACGGGTTGTAAAGGAATGGTATTTTTGTTTAGCCAAAATCATTCGAGTGACTTCGTTGGTTACTATTCTTTCAAACAGGGCCCAAGAGGTACGGGATGCAATCAAATCCCTATTTGAAAATCCACTTTCGCTTACAGTTTCATTGGCGGCGGAAACGAATGAAGAGCAATTGTTCACAATCCTGAAAGAAGAGGTCAACAACATATCCCATGGAATGGAAAGGGTGTATCAGCTTATTTGGTTGACCTTCCTTAGTGTTTTCAAGATAGAGGAAAAGGATGCATCACACAACCCATGGAATCTAGTGATTGAGGCTGTTCATGGAGAAACGCCGTTGGAAGAGATATCAAGAACATATCTTGAAAACGACAAGCTAAACGCCCTGACAAAGGTTGCAATGGAATTTGTGCATGGCAACAAAGATTGGCAGAATATTGAAGAATCTTCAAGTGCCATTGCAAAACTGTTCACAAGCCTTCATCCATTTGACTGGTCAGATGAGACCTTTGATCTGTTCAATCGAAGGCTAGCAGAGATATCAGAATACATAAGCGCAGACAATTCAGGAGCATCTTCCGACAAACCGAAGATTGGCGTGACATTTACGGGAGAGAAAACAATTGAATTCTACAAGACAGAGCTTTCGCCATTGGGAAAAATGGTTTTGCAGAATTTGTTGCATCAATTGGAAATTTCTGGAAGATCTCTTTCAAAAAATGAGAAGTTTAATATTGTTAAGGCACTTTTTAAGGAATTGGAGGGGCAATGATTGGAACAGGTTTACCTTGACAATAGTGCAACCTCATTTCCAAAGCCCCCAGGCGTCTTAGAGTTTGCACATGAGTTCTATGCATCACATGGAATAAACGTAGGAAGAGGCAAGGGTGAGGGAGCAATTAAGGGAAAGAATCTGCTTGAAGAAACACGTTCGATGCTTACAAGCCATTTTTCTATGGATTATCCTGACAGGGTAATTCTGACTGCATCTGCATCACTTGCGCTTAATCAAATCATCTTTGGGATGAAGGAAATCCAAACAGTCTACTATACCCCATTTGAACACAATTCCATTTTGCGTCCTTTGTTTAGGCTAAAGGAACTCAACCCGTTAATGAACCTGATAAAAATTCCATTTTTGAAAGAAACATTTTCTGTGGATTGGATCACATTGGAACAAAAGATGGAAGATGCTCCACCGGATCTCGTTTGTTCGACACAAGCAAGCAATGTAATCGGACTGATCCCTCCAATACCAGACATAATAGAATTGGCAAAGGAATTCAACCCTGATGCATTGACTGTTGTTGATGGGGTCCAATGTGCAGGGACAACACCACCAAATCTCAAGAAAACAGAAATAGATTATTACGTGTTTTCAGGACACAAATCATTTTTTGCAGGATATGGGGTTGCAGGATGGGTAATGTCAGAAGCAGGAGAAGAAAGGCTGGAGCCATTCTTGTTCGGAGGAACAGGTACTGTCAGCGAGCAGGTCACAATGCCGAATTTTTCTCCTTCGCGATTTGAAGTGGGAAGCCACAACATTTGGGCAATAGCAAGCCTTTATTCTGCGCTAAAGTGGCTTTCTGGCAAAAAACCAGCCAAATTGGCCGAAAAAACCAAGATACTTGGAAGGAAATTGGTTGAATCCTTAAGGTCAATCGGAGGAATTAAACTGTTTCTGCCGCAAGATGATGAATGGTATCCCATTCTATCGTTCATATATATGGATCGAAATTCCAATGAAATTGGCGATGAGCTGGCGTACAAAGGAATTGCTGTCCGAAGTGGATTCCACTGCGCACCGCTTGCACACCAATGGATTGGATCTACAAAAAATTCAGGGACAGTACGTCTAAGCCCTGGGCCTTTCAATACTGAAGAAGAAATTTCATATGTCAGGGATACATTGGTCGAAATCTTGTCATAAAATCGGTCAATCAACTTTCGGAAGTTGATGCCGGATAATATATGTTAATATAGTAAACATATGCAATATGAAAGGGGCAATATCCGTGGGGAAACCGATCCTCTTCTGTAAAAATTGTTTGATACCATATCGGAATGATCTAGACAAAACATGCAACATTTGCAATAAAAAAGGGAGTGAATTTGCTCCAGACCTTCGTCCAGTCTTTGCTAGGGAACGGATGATCCTGGATTATTTTGGTGTTGAGAACATATTGAATCAGTCTATTTGGACAAACTCCAGATCCAGAATTTACTACATAAACGGCAAAAAGTTCAAGCTACCTTCATATGAAGACTATAGGGATGAAGCAGAGCAGATTCGTGAACACATATTAACGAACGGATTTGACTATGACAATATTGATGAACAAATCATTGAAAGATACCGAAATGAACTTTGGGCAAGCCAACTCCATCTTCGTTCAATAGAACACGAATCCTTCCAATTCATTCAGGATGTGGCAAACAAGTATGCACGACGTCAGAAAATGGTTTCATTCAGTGGAGGCAAAGATTCAACTGTTGTTTCGGATTTGGTCAGGCGGGCTTTGGGAACTGATGAAATTCTTCATGTGTTCAGCGATACGCAGTTGGAGGATGACAATACCTATGAATATGTCAATGAGTTTCAAGACCTGTTTCCAAATATTCCGTTCTTCATCGCAAAGTCTGAACAGAAGTTTGATGCGTTAGTTGACCATATGGGCCCTCCTTCACGGGTGATGCGGTGGTGCTGCACAGTTGTCAAAGCAGGCCCCATTACCAATTTCCTTCAATCGCTTGGAGGAAGAAAAGTCCTTACCTATTACGGTGTTCGACATGCGGAATCAACTCAACGGGCAGATTATAACGCGGTTACGGTCGGTGCAAAAATTGGCACGCAAGTTACTGCATCTCCAATCATCACTTGGCTTGAATTTGACATTTGGAATTACATACTAAGCAACAAGGTCCACTTCAACAAATCATATCGGCTGGGATATTCTAGGGTCGGATGCTGGCTATGTCCATTGAATTCATCATGGTCAGATTTTTTGAATTCCATTCATTTCAAAGAGAAGAATGACAAATGGCAGGAATATCTCATTGATTTTGCCAAAAAAATTGGAAAGCCAGATCCAGAACAGTATGTTCGTGATCGAAAATGGGCAGCTAGGCAAGGAGGAGCGAACCTTGAGAATAGGTGGGCAGGGATTGACATCAAGCCATGTGGAGATATGGACAACACGGTAGAGGTAACGTTGACAAGAAAAGTTACAGACGAAATACTGGAGTTTCTGAAACCGTTGGGCAAATTGGATCCTTCGCTCTCGGATTTTGAGAAAGGAATTTACTTTATCCGTAAAGAGAAAAATGCCGGCCACAACATGATCGTCACGGCCCGGAATGGGGATACAAAAGTTCGGGTACAGGCTTTGGATTTGGATAATGTGGCAGACATCCATAGGTTTGCAAAGTACCAACTCAACAAGTTTCAAACTTGCATTCAATGCACTGCGTGTGCTGTTGCATGTCCCCATAATGCAATCCTCGTTCGGCCTGAACAGAGGGTTTACGAGATTGATGAGGACAAATGTGTCAACTGCAATGAGTGCGTCACGCATTTTGGCTCAACTGGATGCCTTGTCGCGAAAAGCCTTTCATCATATGGGGAAGACAAGAAATCAAATTATCTTGAAGAGATACTGAATGCGACAGATGGATTGCCAAACTTCTTAAAATTGAATGTGGTGGAGT
>JALUTL010000150.1:3646-13991 GCA_027016475.1 Candidatus Heimdallarchaeota archaeon | reverse complement strand
TTCATAAAGAGTAAAGGAAACTGTAGTTTATGACTGTCCTGTCACAAGTTGCTATAGCTGTCAACAAAATCGAAGAGGCAAAGCTGGTTTTTGAGACTTTGACTGGGAAGAAAGCCAGCGATTCTCACTTGGTTGAGGCACAGAAGGTCAATGTATCGTTTATAGAAATTGGAGATACTAAAATTGAATTGCTTGAACCTGCTGATGACGTAACACCTATTACAAACTTTCTGTCCAAAAGGGGCCCGGGAATTCATCATATTGCCATAAAGACCAATGATTTTGACGGTCTAATAGAAAACATGAAGAGTATTGGTGTCCGGACATTGGGCGAACCTTCAATCGGAGCTGAAGGTCATCGGGTGGTGTTTTTCCATCCCAAAGATACATTTGGTGTATTGATTGAGTTAGAAGAGGCATAACCATGAATCTATCAATCCCAGGCTGGAACTTCATCTATCTTGACACCATAGGTTCTACAAATGACATAGCCAAGGATTTTCTAATGGACGGTGGAAATTACTTCATAGTTCTTGCAAGGGAACAAACTCGTGGCCGAGGAAGAAAGGGAAATGTGTGGTATTCTCCTGAGGGAGGCGTATGGATGTCTGTCGGAATGAACTGCCAAATCAATGCAAAAGACATTCTGACTCCTTTGGTTCACAATCTATGCAAACGGCTTTCTGACGTTTTTGGAATTCCTTTTGAAGTTAAGTTGCCGAATGACATTTTCCTCAACAAAAGAAAAGTTGCAGGAATTCTGATGGAAACCTCGATTTCAGAAAAACAGATTATATCTGTAATTGTTGGAATAGGTATTAATGTCAACAACAAAATCCCAGATGAACTTCAGCACTATGCAACATCTTTGAAATCAGAGGGAATATCAACTACAGTTTCCGAAGTGGCGGAACTCATTGCCAACGAAATAACAACCTACCTTGACGTGCTTAGCAAAGATCAAATTTAGGGGCGTGAAATGATGAAAAGAGAGTCAATGATCTCCAGAGATGAAATGACCAACGAACTGATCATGTACCCATTTATTTGAAATCAATTGGCCGCCTGTGGCAATAATCCTCTGAAAACTTATAATAGTAGCGTATGTCTGATTCTCCCATCCTGTAGCATATAAACACCGGTTCAAACTTCCTGATCGAAACGAAGTTGACGATGCCATTCTTCCAGTCTTTTACCAAAGCATCATTTTGCAAAAGTCTGATTTTTATGTCCATAAGCTCTTCCATCACTTGATCCAATTCAAACCGAAGGAGAGTAACCGATTCAGCAGGTAGATCCTTGCTGTTTTCAAGCTCTTGCAACTTCATCTCATATACTGAATAAAGATCAACAGCAGACCTGATCAATGGCTCAATCAAATGGATTTTAGCTTTGGCATCCTCTACTTGCACTGCCCTGACAGGAATTTCCTGTGTTTTAAACAGGTCTTCATTCATAGGTAGTAATTTTTAGTTATACTAATTAACTTTTCTTGTATTTTGAGCCGACAATTAAACTACAGTTCTTCTTTGTCAATTATCCCGGTCTTGACCAAGGCATTCACAATTGCCTTTTCGGTCACACCAGTTGAAAGAATGGTGTATCGGTCTGGTCTTATGCTTTGGGCAATACTGATTGCTTGAATAAGTTCTTCTGCCGAGGCTCCAATCTGTTGCGCAGTTGTCGGTGCCCCAATGATCTCAAGGGTTTCCCGTATTTCTTTCCAATTGCCCCCGTGGAGAAACATAGTGAAGATTGACATAAGCCCAACCTGTTCGCCATGCAATGCCGGCTTCTTCAATATTTGATCCAAACTGTGTGATATCAAATGCTCTGCGCCGCTTGCTGGTCTAGATGAACCCTGAATGCACATTGCCATCGAACTGGTAATCAATCCTTTGAACACATGATACGCCCCTTTAATTGGATCCTTCGCAATTTCTTCCCTTGCTTCTATCATTGATATTGCTGATATCTCGGAAAGTGTTGAGGCATACGATGACATGTGTTCCCCAGTAATTCTTTGGGACAGTTCCCAATCCATGATCGCAGTCTTGTTTGAAATAATGTCGGCACACCCTGAAATAGTAAACCTTTTGGGGGCTTTTGCAAGGGTTTCTATGTCCCCAACCACCATAATTGGTGCCTTTGCAGGAAATGATCCTTTTATGTCCACTCCTTTCAAAGAAGCTCTTGCGCTTGCAATTCCATCATGGGATGCTGCTGTTGGAACTGAAACAAACGGAATGTTGAATTCATGTGAGGCATATTTTGCTACATCAATAACCTTTCCGCCTCCAACTCCGACAGCAAAAAATGCATTGATTTCTTTGAAGAACTCAATTGCCTCATTCGCAGTTTCAATAGAATCGTCACATACTGTGAATGTGTGAACTTCTCGATGATGATCCTCCAACACCTGTTGCACTTTCTTTCCTGCGATTTGGTAGGTTTTTTTGCCGCTCAGCAGAGCAACTGGCCCTTCCAACTTTAACTTATCAAGGTTTTCTCCAATCTTTTCGATGGCATTAAGCCGCACATCAAACAGACGTGGAAGCTCGATCAATGGACGATCCATTAGTCTGGAATAACTCACAGTCCCATATTGTTTTTTAGGGTTATATCAATTTTCACTAGTGTAATATTACAGATTGTTGTAGTTTCCCTTGTTCCTGAAAATTAACAAAAAGGGAAATGGAATATTGCGAAAGAGTCATATTTATCTTTTCAAGAATCTACTATTTGATGGACGACAGGTCGGAAGCTGTAATGGAACAACACAAATTCAATTTCAACAAACTGAACCTTTACATAAATCCAAACATGAAAGGTTTTGGCAAATCTCCTACTTTGGCGATCAATGAACTATCGTACGAACTGGAACAGGAAAGAAAAAAGGTATACAAGTTCGGCTTCGGTCAATCTCCCTTCCCTGTTCCTGATTTTATGGTTGAAGAGTTGAAATCCTATGCAAAGGAAAAAGATTACCTTCCTGTTGATGGTCTTCCAGCCCTCCGTGAGGCTGTAGCCAAATTCTATCGGGAAGTAAAGGGCTTGGATGTCGACAAAAGCCAAGTATTGATTGCACCAGGCTCAAAACAACTTCTGTTCCTTATCCAGTTTGTTTTGAATGCAGAACTGCTAATTCCAGTTCCTTGTTGGGTAACCTACATTCCTCAGGCACGAATGCTTGGCAGACGCATCCATACCTTTCAGACAACTGCTGAAAATAACTGGCAACTTGATCCCAACGAATTTGAGGAATATCTGAAAAATCATGATGATTCACCAAAACTGCTCCTGTTGAACTATTTCAACAACCCAACTGGTTCTGAAGCCCATGAAGAAACTTTAATGGAAATTGCACGAATTGCACGAGAATATGGTGTCATTGTTGTTTCAGATGAAATCTATGACCGATTGACCTTCACAGATCATTACTATTCAATAGTACGTTACTATCCCGAAGGAACCATAATTAGCGGTGGACTTTCCAAATGGGCTGGTGCTGGCGGCTGGCGCTTGGGTACGTTCATTTTCCCAAAAGAGCTCAAGGAAATCCAAATGGCCTGTGCTGTGTTGGCTTCAGAAACATATTCATGTGTGGCTGCTCCAATACAATATGCCGCTGTTGCCGCATACAATGATCGAGAACAATTGAACCAGTATATTGCCAAATCGAACCGCGTCTTGAAAACCATATCCACATTCTGTACAAATCAGTTGAAAGCAGCTGGTGTTAAGGTCAACCCGGCAGCCGGGGGTTTTTACATTTTCATAGATTTTGAAAAATACAGACAGAAATTGTTGCAAAAAGGAATTCGAACATCCAATGAACTAATGTCCACAATTTTGCAGGAATCTGGGGTGGCAATGCTCCCTGGTACCGCGTTTGGCATGCCCCTTGATTCATTGACAGCACGATTGGCCTTTGTCAACTTCAATGGTGGTTATGCCTTGGAAAAAATAGATGAATTTGACACATACCAATCAAATGAAGATTTCATAAAGGATATTGCTCCAGATGTCTACAACGGCATTTTGGCATTGGTCAATTGGCTGGATCAATTCAATGAAGCATAATCAATTGCAATTATGTTTCTTTTAAAAAAGTCAATTCTTTTCCGATTTAATTAAAACATGATCAGAATATTGGAGTTGTGTGAAAAATTTGTTGATAGATGTTAATTATCTATTATCTTGACTGTCATAACAGAGCTCAAATCAAATTGCATAAGAAGGGTTGATTTTTTTTGTCAAACCAAATAAATGAAATCTTTCTCGTAAAGCAATCATGACTGCACAAAATGTGTATGCAACCCCTGACATTCTGGTCACGACAGACTGGTTGGAAGAGAATTTGGATTTGTTCCTTGAGAGATCCGAAAATCCCAGATATCGCCTCGTGGAAAGCAACGAAGATCCACTGCTCTATCAGACAGGGCATATCCCCGGAGCAATCGAAATCGATTGGACACGTGATCTCAACCATCCGATCAAACGGGACTATATTTCCAAGGAACAGTTTCAGGAACTGTTGAGG
Organism: Candidatus Heimdallarchaeota archaeon; assembly: GCA_027016475.1. Taxonomy (GTDB): domain Archaea; phylum Asgardarchaeota; class Heimdallarchaeia; order Heimdallarchaeales; family Kariarchaeaceae; genus WAKA01. Next base: position 9,448 of record JALUTL010000150.1, on the reverse strand, counting down.
AAAAAAGGAATTGGCCAAGACACCACTGTTGTTTTCTATGGAGACAAAAACAATTGGTGGGCTGCCTATACCTTATGGATGTTTTCTCTGTTCAATTTTAACAATGTCAAGCTACTTGATGGTGGCAAAATCAAATGGGAACAAGAAGGACGCCCTTTAAGTAAGGATATTCCAAGTTTTTCCCCTACTACGTATGTTTCTTCAGAAAGAGATGATACAACAAATCGTGCTTTCCGAAGCGAAGTGATTGCACATTCAACACAGGGTGATCCTTTGATCGATGTAAGATCACCTGAGGAATTCGCTGGACAACGACTGCATATCCCCGGATATCCAAACGAGGGTGCCGTCAGAGGAGGACATATTCCGGGTGCCGTCAATATTCCATGGGCATCTGCTGTCAAATCTGATGGCACATTTAAAGATTACAAGGAATTGGAAGAACTGTATCTGAAGCATTTGGATAAAGACAAATCTGTAATCGTTTATTGCAGAATCGGTGAACGCTCTGCACATACTTGGTTTGTATTGAAATATCTCTTGGGCTTTTCACGAGTCAAAAATTATGATGGAAGCTGGACTGAATACGGCAATCTCGTCAATGTTCAAATCGAGAATCCTAGCGCAGTCCAAGTAACTTCAATCGCTCGCTAGAGGGTAAGCCATGGATCTTAATTTGACAGAGTTTGTTACCCTTTCAGATGCGGAAAAACAGAAAATGCTTATTGAACTCGCAATGTATTATGAACGACCATCTATGGAAGATATTGAAGGAAAGACTGGTTTCGCCATTTCTGGGTGTGAAACGCGGATTGTACTATGGATTGAACATTTAGCCAATGGAATTTCCGTAATGGCTGATATCCCTCATCCTCACGATGTATCAGCAAGAGGCATTTCACGGCTACTTTCGGGAAAAATTCTTTCGCTCAGAGATATACCATACCTTGCCCAGACAGCAAAGACAGTCTCTCGATCCCAATCCGTGCAAAGCATCATTCGGATATTGTCTGATCTTCTTCGACAGAAAGAAAAGAATCCAATAGAACCATTAGAATAAAGCCGACTCCCCACAATCGCTGATAGAGGCCATTTCCAATAAATCCAAACATGCCGGGCTTAATCCATCCAAAAAGTACTATTTGGCGTTGTATGGAAAGAAGCAATAGGTACATAATGATCATGAATTTGGTAGCTTCAGTCCACTTTTGCCATTTCTGCCTTTTCCTTCTTTCATCAATTAAAATATACAGAAGTGTTGCATAGGCTACCATAATGGCATAGAAAAAATTTTTTGCAAGTTGATCGTGAAGTGGTCTCTCCATTCCAAGGTCTATGATTCCGACCATTCCTAAATTCAAGAATGCGAAAACCATAACAACTGCAACAAAAATTGATTGTCGGATTCGATGCAAGCTTCTCAAATACTTGTAATTGAGGAAAGCATTGGACAGGAGCAACACAGATCCACAAATCAATGCATAATTGAATAGGTCTGGATAGGGGGGTTGTATGGTCTGTTTGCTGATATCACTAAAAACTGGGCTTCTTGTACCCAACGACGAAAGATGTTCGTTGGGTGGATAATCCTTGTAGAAAGCAATTGAAAGGGTTGTACCCCCCGCAATAACTAACGCACCAACTATATTGCATGCCCTAGCCAAATCAATTGGTTGCTTCGTCACAGACTTGCATTGCACAAACTCAGATTTTAGTGTTTACCATCAACCTTCTGTAGAGAAGGATCGCAAAGATAGGTTCCCAAATTCAATTGATTCATGAATCGTTCTATATCCTTCATTTGCTTTAGTCACTCCCAAAATCAGATGAATGGGGTCAAAATGCTCCGTTGTTGGTGCAGCAATTCGGAAAAGTGGGTTCACTTCTGCTATTTCGAGAATCTGGTCTGTGTCTCGTTGTTCAAGCCTTTCGGCCAACCAACTGTCGAAATCCTTTGCCCATTGATCTGGCTTCAAATTTCGGTTACCCATTGCAACATTCTGCATTGCCAGACGTAGATTGTGCGTAACTCCGCCAGACCCAAAAATTAAAATGCCCTTGTCCCTAAATAGCTGAAGGGCTTGGCCAATCCGAAACATTTCTTCAGGGGATCTTGGTATTGGGATGGACAATTGAAGTACTGGAATGTCTGCCTCAGGAAACATGAAGGATAAGGGTACCCATGTGCCGTGATCCAACCCCCAATCATAATTCAACTGTGTTTGTATTCCATGCCTTCCCAAATGTTGAGCAATCACTACGGCAAGTTCTGGAGATCCTGGTGCATCATATTTCATTCGATAAAGCTCTTCAGGGAAGCCCCAAAAGTCATGTATAGTGGCAGGATTAGACGAGGCAGTAAGTTGCAATGGTGCATTGTGTTGCCAATGGGCACTTATCGACAAAATTGCTTCTGGTCTTTCGATTGATTGTGCAAATTGGCGCAATTCCTGTTGGTATTTGCCCCATTCCAACGCGGCTGTTGGTGCTCCATGGCTAACAAACACAGCTGGCAATGACATGAGTGATTCTATTCATCCAAAGCAATTAAACATTCGGATTTCGCCTAAAACCAACCCTTTGTTGCCAGAAATGCAGATTCAGTTACAGAAGCAAAGATCAGGAAACGAAACTTTCTGAACTCTTATAAACCACGAACAATAACCATGTCTCAGAGGAATTATGAGTTCAAAGAAACCTCACTTGAACCTAGTTATCATTGGACATGTCGACCATGGTAAATCGACCATGACCGGACACCTCCTCTATCTCGCTGGTGCTATTGACCAGAGAACCATGGAGAAATATGAGAAGGAATCCGAGAAGATTGGAAGGGGTACCTGGAAGTTCGCTTGGGCTTTGGACAAGCTGAAAGAAGAGAGAGAGCGTGGTGTAACCATCGATATCGCTTTCTTCAAGTTCGAGACCCAAAAGCAGGTTTATACCATTATCGATGCACCAGGACACCGTGACTTCGTCAAGAACATGATTACCGGTACATCTCAGGCAGATGCAGCCGTACTTGTCGTTTCCGCTGAAAAAGGTGGTTTCGAAGCTGGGATCTCCGCTCAAGGACAGACCAGAGAGCACGCTTTGTTGGCAAAGACCCTTGGTGTAGACCAATTGGTTGTTGCAATCAACAAGATGGATACTGTTGACTATTCTGAAGACAGGTACAACGAAATCAAGGAAGAAATCGGTAGCTTCCTTAAGGGTATCGGCTACAAGCTGGACAATGTCCCATTCGTCCCAGTTAGTGGTATCTACGGTGACAACCTCAAGGAAAAATCTTCAAACATGCCTTGGTACAAGGGGCCAACTCTGTTGGAGGCATTGGATGTATTCTCCCCACCACCCAAACCAACTGACAAGCCTTTGAGATTGCCAATCCAGGATGTCTACCAAATTACTGGTATTGGTACCGTACCATCCGGGCGTGTTGAAACTGGTACGTTGAAACCTGGCGACAAGATTGTCTTTGCTCCATCCGGCAAAACAGGTACAGTCAACACCATCGAAATGCACCATGAACAGATCCCCGTGGCTGAACCTGGTGACAACATCGGCTTCTCCGTCAAGGGTATCGGTAAAAAGGATGTCCGAAGAGGTGATGTCGTTGGACATGTCACCAACCCACCAACGGTTGCTGAGGAATTCCAAGCTCAAGTGGTCGTCATGCGACACCCTACTGTCATTGCTCCTGGTTACACTCCTGTCATTCATATCGGTACTGCACAAACTGCATGCACATTCGCAGAATTGGTCAGCAAAACTGCCAAAGGTGCCAAGCAGGACAACCCAGAATTCCTAAAGAACGGTGATTCTGCCGTTGTCAAAATGGTGCCGGTCAAACCTTTCGTTGTAGAATCCTTCAAGGAATTCCCACAATTGGGTCGGTTTGCAGTCCGTGACATGGGCCAGACTGTTGCAGTCGGTGTTGCCATGGCAGTCACCAAAAAGAAAGAGTATATGAAATAAATTCTATTTCCAAATAGGGTTTTGTAGCAAGACATATTAACAATGGCTCAATAGAATTTAACTATGCTAAAACTATCTAATGAATTGAAAGACGCACTGATGGATCAAATCAAATTGGAACTTGAATCATTTTACCTTTACCATGCCTTGGCCACTTGGCTGGAATCTTTGAACTGGCACAATGCTTCCCATTTCTACACTGAACAGGCACAAGAGGAATTTGAACACGCAAAGGAATTCGAAAAATTTTTGGTGGATATGGGTGTTCAGGTTGAATTCAAACAATTGTCGTCCCCGCCTTCAAGCTATCCCAATATCGAGGTGGCACTAAAGGCAGCTTTGGAGCATGAAATTGAAGTTAGCCATTCGATCGAGAACCTGTACAAAATAGCATCTGAAAACAACGATGTCTATGCATTTCCCCTCTTGCAACGATTTTTGGAAGAACAGATAGAGGAAGTTGCATTAGCTCAAGAAGTTTTGGAGAGATACAGGTATTTCAAGGACAATGAACTGTATTGGGATCATCGAATGAAGAGAAAAGATTTCAACACAGAGTAAATCGCAGTTATTCAAAAAAGACAATCGACACAGTTGAATTGGAATATGCATAAATAGGATTCGAGTCCTGTCTGAGTAATGAAAAATTTGGAATATTCGGTATTCTGATCATAATGATATTTTCAGTTCCATCTTCTGCTGTCACTTCTCATACGGAAGCAGTTACTGACACAATTCCGTGGGGAACAGAAATTGTAGGGGCTCCGAAAGTATGGGACAAAACAATGGGTGAAGGAATAATTGTTGCTGTAATCGATTCAGGAATTGACATAACCCATCCAGAATTTTCAGGAGCAATTTGGAACAATACGGATGAAATCCCTGGAAATGGTATTGATGATGACATTAACGGTTATGTGGATGATATTAATGGTTGGAACTTTTATGACAACAACAATGATGTCCGCGATTTGCTGGACTTTCCGCATGGTACACATGTGTCTGGAACTATTGCTGCCCGTGCGGATGGAAAAGGAATAATTGGAGTTGCACCAAAAGTCACAATTATGCCCCTGAAAATATTTGGACAAGATTCAGAAGGAGGATTTGGACTTGAGGAAGCCATCCAATATGCTACCGACAATGGTGCAGACATAATATCCATGAGCCTCGGTGGAACATCTGGCTCTTCCTTGCTTGAAGCGATAATAAATGATGCCTGGAAAAAAGGACTGCTCCTTGTTGCAGCAAATGGAAATGAAGCAGTCGATCAAGTGAACTTTCCCGCAGCATACGACGCCGTAATTGCAGTGTCTGCGATTAATTCACAGCTTCAACCGGCTGATTTTTCAAATATTGGTCCAGAGACGGAATTGGGCGCTCCTGGTGTCGAAGTTCTTTCTACTGTAAGACAGGATACTCCTTCTGTCAGCTTCACTGCAAATGGAACTGAATATAGGGTACATTTAATGGAATTTTCCCCAAAAGTTACCGATACAATTGTTGCACCGCTTGAATATGTTAATCTTGGTCAAACTTCCGATTTTTCTGGTAAAAATCTGACTGGAAAAATTGCTTTTATCAGGCGAGGTGACATAACATTTCAAGAAAAAGTTGCAAATGCTGCTGCCGCAGGAGCAAAGGCGGCAATTGTCTTCAATAATCAGCCAGGGATATTCGCAGGAACTCTTCAAGCTACAGGGGCCATTCCCGCGGTATCAATGTCCCAAGAGGATGGTGAAGCTATCCTCGGGCAAATGGTGAACATGACTGTTATCGGTAATTTAAGAGAAAGCTTTGTTAGATACAGTTATAGGGATGGAA
>JALUTL010000150.1:0-3636 GCA_027016475.1 Candidatus Heimdallarchaeota archaeon | reverse complement strand
TACCCGGCCTCATACGATTCTGTCATGTCTGTTGCCGCTATTGATTCCAACAAAAATCTGGCCTCTTTCTCGCAGCGCAATAGCCAGGTGGAAATCGCCGCTCCCGGTGTCGGCATCAATTCCACCATCATTGGCGGTTATGCCAGCTGGGATGGTACCTCCATGGCGACGCCTCATGTGTCTGCGGTGGCCGCGTTAATTTGGAGCTTGAATTCTTCCATGTCCAATCAAGAGGTGAGAAAAATCCTTCAACGCAGTGCTACGGATCTTGGTGCTGAAGGACGAGATGAATTCTTCGGTTTTGGGCTGATCAATGCTACTCGAGGAGTTGAAGTCACTCTTGATTCTGAATCGCCTCAAGGCACATATAAGGTTCAAAAAACGTTCAATGATGCTACCCAAACATACCATTATGAGATTTCTATCGATGCAAACGACAATGTCGGAATTTACAAAGTTACCATGAATGCATACGACAACGGCATTTTTACAACAATGCTAGCCAAAACAAATGTTGATAAAACCAGCATTTTTTCTCCAACGTTTTTGTTTTCCCATGCATCAGATGATTTGGAATTCTCTATCCGTGTCGAAGATCTCCGAGGACACGTTACCGAGTTGGGCAAGTCTGTGTCTTCTTCTACCTCAACTTCCGCATCAGTAACTACAACTGAAACTATAAGCACTTCAAGTATCTCTCTTCACTTGAACTATCAATGGATGGTGGGTTTGGCTGCCCTGATTCCGATTATTATCAAAAAGCGAAAAAATATTGTCTATCTGGCTGAATAAGCAATTCTTTCAATTTCTTGCTTCTTTCTGATACCTTGGGACGCAGTGTCATTTGCAGCGGCAGCAATCAATTCGTCAGCAATCACTTCATCAAATGTCTTGATGTTTGAAAAGGAAGCTTTTGTGATTCCAGTGCATAAATATCTCAAGGCAAGATCGACCCTTCTTAATGGTGCAACGTCAACAGCTTGGTGCTGAGCGACTCCACCATAGGAAATTCTAGTTGTTTCCTCTCTTGGGGCTGCATTTACCACTGCATCAACAAGCACCTGAATTGGATTTTTTCCAGTTTTCAGGTGAATAAGGTCGAATGCCGTTTCTACACTCCTGATTACCTTTAACTTCTTTCCTGCATTTCTTCCCGGTCTCATCAACTTGTTGATGAATCTTTCAACAATATTCACTTCCGCTTTTTTGAAACGCTGGGATGCATGTCGTCCTGCCGAATGGGGATTGATTATCGGTTTCAAGTTTACATACCTCTGCAATCCCAAATCTCTTACTTCGACATCATCGAATGTCCATTTGTCAAAGAGTTTGAAGTCTGTCATACTGATTGCCTCTTACAATATTCCAATGAAATGAACCATTAAAAGGATGACTTTACGAATCATCCATGTTATATTTTTTTTGTGCTTTCATTGATGAGTTGGATGTTAAGTGAAGAAACAATGAATACCTTTTAAATGCTCTAGTGCGATGTAAAATCAGAGTGGATTATTATGGGTAAAAGACCAGCGAGATGCTATTCATATGCAAAAGGTCCGGCATATACCAGAACTCAGGGCCGAAGGACAAAAGGCTATATTCGTGGAATTCCTGGGTCAAAACTTCAGATCTATGATATGGGCAAAAAAGGAGGCGAGTTTGAAAGTGTTGTGCACATGATTGGTTTGGAGGCATGCAACATTCGGCACATGGCCTTGGAAGCAGCCCGTCAAGCAATCAACAGGAAGCTAATGAAAAAAGTTGGAAGGGAAAACTATCACTTCCGCGTCCGTAAGCATCCCCATCATGTCCTCAGAGAAAACAAAATGATGGCCTTCGCAGGTGCAGATCGTATGCAGGACGGTATGAGACGATCCTTCGGAAAACCGTCTGACCGTGCCGCCCGAATTAAGGCAAATGACGAGCTGTTTACTATCCGTGTCAATAAACAACATCTTCAGCTAGCAATTGAGGCCATGCAATCCGGTGTGGCAAAAATGCCTTGCCCTGCCAAAGTAGTTGTTGGCGAAGCCTAAACTACTCTTTTCGATTTTCTTATCACAGTTTCATTCACTCTGTCTTTGAACAGGTCCACCATTGACTGGGACGCGCTTCTTATAGCTGATACTTCCTCTCCTTCTTTCTTGTATCCAAATACTATCTCTTCATCATCTCTAAAACATGCGAAAAGATCTTTTTCTTCATAGTTGTACATCGTAATGGTTCCAAATTCTTTTGCCTGTTCAATTTCCTTCTCTCTCTTTCCTTCTGGAATATGTGTAACAATTGTAACTCGCGTACTCGGTGAATTTCTGACAAGACTTATTGTCAATCCATATAGGGTTGCGTCGAATGTGGGTGTGATCAAGGTCACTCTTCTTTTTGCACGGAGTAATAAATCTGTAAGTGAGGCATAGATTGCTGGAAGCCCAATAATTACTCCATTGTCAACTGGTACTTTGACTTCCACTTTTTCTGTCGCCCGTAAAACCTTTCTTAATTCTAGGCTTCTTCCCTCAACCATTGTTTTGGCAAATTCAATTCTTTCCTTGAGGAGCTCCATTGCCTCATTTTCACTCGCTGTCAGTTCTTCAAGATATTGAGTAAAAGCGGAATGTATTTGACTTTCAAACTCCTCCTTCTGATCCAATGAAACTTCACCCAAACCTTCGACGTACTTGTCCAAAATGGTGATGGGTGAATTGAATGCTCGTACCAAATCTTCAGAATAGGATTCAAATGCCTGTTTGACACTGTCCACCATTGCTTCCTTGACAATGTCCAATTGTTGGGTTGTCTCTTTTACTTTTTCACTGAGCTTGATGGAAAGTGCCTTGACATCTTCCTGAAGATTCATTTTCAACTCTTTTAGGAGTTCATCATCATTTATGTTCAACTGATTCAACATTTCCGCTACTTTACCCGTTTCCTTCTCAAACTTGTCCTTCGCTTTCAAAAGTAGGGTCAATACATTCTCCTCAATATCCTTCAATGCTTTTGCTTCATCTACCACTTGGGTTTTCAATATTGTACCAAATTCCTTGATGGAGACTGCACCCTCTTCAATTGGTTTTGTATCTAGTGCTTCAACCATGTCTCCAAATGCGGCCAATGAATCTCGAATGATTCTTTCTGCTTCCGCCACGACATGTTCCGGTGCATCAGGAAATGTTTCCTTGATTCCTTTTACTAATGTCTCTCTTGTAAGAATCAATCCTTCTTTCAACTGATTGCTTCGCTTTGTCTCCATCTGACCCAAGGTTTCCAATTGGGTTGTTAAAGTCTCTACTTTTTCTTGAAGCGACAATAGCTTTGAATGCGTTGTTGAAACATTTTCAAGGGATTTGCCCACATTCCCATTGATGGTGTCAATATCCTTCTGAATATCCTTAAAGAGGCTTGACAATTGAAAATGGGTGTTTTTCAGCATATTCGCACGTTTGCTTTTTCGTTCTACAAGATATTTTTCTAGTCCCCCTTGTTCTTCCGTAAGGGCCAATGTCAACTTTGTGCCGGAAAGTTTGGCCATCTGCTCCAATGGAACGGCCATCTTCGTTATGTCTTCTGCAAGAATGTCTGCAAAATCGTTCATGGCCTTGGAATTCGTCACTGCACGTTGTTTCAAGTCCTTCCGTG
>JALUTL010000149.1:12500-13998 GCA_027016475.1 Candidatus Heimdallarchaeota archaeon | reverse complement strand
CACTGAAATCCCTGCAAAAATTCATCCGTCAAATGTTATGGTTGTCAAAATCCACAAAACAAAGGACAGATGGAGAATCAACTTGATCAATCGTAGGACTGTCGATGAAGAGGCAAAAATCGATTTCGATTCAATTGAGGAGGAAGAAGAGGAAGCCTTGGAATTGGATGATACCGACTTCACCGAAGATGAAGAGGAATTTGAAGAGGTTTCTGAAGAAGAAACTTCTGATGAAGAAAAGGAGGAAACAGAATGACAAAAACAGGTGGCAAGAAGCATCTGAAAAGGCCAGCCATGCCAAAGACATGGCCTGTTCCACGAAAAGGAACAAAATACATCGTACGACTTCAGCCTGGGCCACACAAAAAGGAAAATGCCATGCCATTGCTCGTGTTGCTGAGGGATGTTTTGCAGGTTGCGGAAACACGCAGAGAAGTCAAATATATCCTGTCAAGACGAAGAGTTTATGTTGATGGCAAAATCAGAACTGATGAAAGATTCCCTGTTGGACATATGGATGTAGTTTACCTTAAGGGTTCAGAAAAGTATTTCCGCATACAACATCATATTTCTGGAAGACTAAAGGCAATTGAAATTGATGAAAGCGAAGCAAATCTCAAGCTTTGCAAAGTCACAGGGAAAAAGACGATAAGAGGAGAAAAGACGCAAATCAGTCTGCATGATGGAAGAACCATTGTGTTTGACAAAGGCGACGAAATGGCTGGAAAAGTCAAAAGAGGGAGTTCAGTAGTGATTGAGCTACCTTCTCAGGCAATCAAGAGCGTATTTGGGCTCGAAGAGAACAAATTTGCCATGGTAACTGAAGGACACCACCAAGGCAAAATGGGTGTAATCAAATCGATTAACAAACGATTCGGGCCGAAGGCTTCAGAAGTTACTTTTGCATCTGAAAAGGGTGAAGAGCATGACTTCATCACCGCTCTTGAATATGTTTTTGTAGTCGGAGACAATGAACCAGCCCTAACACTAGAGAGGTGAATGTATAAATGTATGAAGAGTTGATTGAGAAAAAGAAAAAGGAATGGGCTGAGCAACCCATGTTACGTCCAAGGATTGCAGCAATAAAGATCAACATGAGTCTTGGACGTGGTGGAGATGTTCTTACCAGAGGAATGGGAGTTCTTGAAGAACTTACCGGACAAACACCAGTTCCAACCTACTCAAAGCAGACATGGCGGAAGTGGGGTATCAGAAAAGGTCAGGAAGTTGGTGCAAAAGTCACTGTTAGAGGTCCAAAAGCGTACGAGCTGTTGATGAAACTATTTCACGCAGTTGGGTACAAGCTAAAAAGAGGGGCCTTTGACCGACAAGGAAATTTTGGCTTTGGAATTAAGGAGCATATCGACATTCCAGGTTTGGAATATGATCCCAATGTTGGTATCTTTGGTTTTGATGTAGTTGTCCAAATGGAAAGACCCGGCTACAGAGTCAAAAATAGAAGCAAAAGAAAGGCCAAAATACCGAAGAAGCACTTTTT
>JALUTL010000149.1:3225-12490 GCA_027016475.1 Candidatus Heimdallarchaeota archaeon | reverse complement strand
TATTGTATTTCTGATTGAAAACTATCAAATCAAGATTGAATAGCATTCAATTTGTTTCCTCCTCATTTTCATCGGATTCATTTTCGTTGTATTCAGGATAAGGAGTATTGGCCAAAAGATCAATATGGTTAGCTAAGGTAGGCCCTATCCCTTTTACTTTTTTCAATGAATCTTGATTTTGGTTAAAAATAGATCGAATTGTGCCAAATTCTCTTAAAAGTGCAGTAGCAATTTTTCGGTTAATTTTGGGGATTTGTGACACTAGATTTAGTTGTTCTTCAGCAAGGGAAGATGGTTTTACTGCTGTCTTCAAAGAGGGGACACGTTTTTCTTGAATTTGCTCTCGATAGGCAATTCTAAAGATATATTCAGCTGTCTCTTCAGAATTGGAAGTATAAAGGATTGGTATTTGGAAGTCAACAAGGATGGAAGAAATGGCCCCTTGGACTGCTTGGCGTGATGGAGCGGTTGAATAAAGATCCTCCCCTTCAATAAGCAATATTGGGCGATCATAACTTGCTTTCAACTTTTTAAGCTGGGTAAATAAATCCTGTCTAAACAAAGTGCTCAAGAAGTCATCAACAGTCTTTCGTTCAATGGCAACCCGATCGGACAAAATGTAGTCTCCCACTGGAAGAGTTTCTGATTTTAGCACAATATCTTGATTTAGCAAAGCTCGAACAATTGCACTCCCCTTTTCTCTTGAATCAAAATAAACAACAGGTTTGCCATCTCCCGCAGTTGTTTCTTGGGAATCTGAAGAGGTAGACTTCATATCAGCCGACAATGTTTCATCTTCATGTTCTTTTGAGGGAGAAGATTCAGAATGGGCAGATGTCATAAATTCGGCCAAATTTTTTTGTTTTGAGCCTTCAAGTTCATTTTTGACTTCTTCCAATACATCCTGAAGCTTGCTTCTGCGATGTTGTGATGCCCAATAAAAGCCTTCATCACGGGTATTCTTTGCAGCCAATATGACAACTCGCCCATGTCTTTTTCGGCCTGTTCGCCCACTTCTTTGGATTAGCCGAATTTCAGAAGGCACAACATCATAAAAGACCACTAAATCACATTGAGCGACATCCAATCCTTCTTCTCCCACAGATGTACTGACAAGAACGTTGTAATACCCTTTTTTAAACTCGTCCAAGATTCTGATTTGATCCTTTTGGGTTAATCCTTGGTCATCCCGTGTAGATTTTTGTCCGACAAACCAATGTGCTTCTACACCGTCAATTTTGTTTAGTTCTTCGCTCAACTGTTTTACGGTATCTCGGTAGTTTGAGAACACGAGGATACGGCTTGAAATTTCCCTTTCTAGCTCTTTCTGTATTAATTCGATTAATTTTGAAAGCTTTGGGTGGACATATCCTTTTGAATAGAGAGAAAGAGTTTTGACCCAAACTTGATCCATGCCCGGTAGTTTAAAGAATTTTTTTAACGCAGATTTTCCTGATATTTCCGCTACCTCTCGTTGTTTTTGAAGATAAGAATAGAGAGTTGGTATTCCCTGAGTTTCTAACACTTCTAGCGCGTGCATTATCCTAAAGGTTTGACCATAAGCACCTTTGGCTTGAAAATAGGTATCATCACCAAGCTCTTTCCTCTTTGAATCAATAAGGGCATTTAGCTTCAGCAAATCTCGCTTGGTGTTCTTTGCAAGGACACTGCTTTGAATTAGATCCAAATCCTTGAGGATTTTGAGAAATTCAGCCAAGAGATCCTTTAATTTATTTAATATAGAATCGAATTCTTCAGGCAGGTCAACCTTAATGTATTCTTCATCAACAGTGTGAACAAAGGGTTTTACTGCCGGATGATCTTCATCAAGAAATTCCAAGCGAGTTGCACCCAAGTTTTTTATTATTTCCCACACTTTTTCCTTGCGGCCAGGAGATGCAGTTATTCCTACGACCCTTCCTTTTGGATTTTGCTTTCGATATTGCTCTACAGCTATAACACTGGCATCATCACCAACCAATCTATGAGTTTCGTCTATACAAAGGAAGCTAATTTTTGTAAGATCGCATGATTTGTCAATGATGTCGTTTTTCAATACCTGAGGAGTTAAAACAATTACCTGCGCTTGTTTCCAGATGTGTTTTCTTTGTTGTGGAGGAATTGCACCGCTCATAGTCACAATTTTTTCTTCTGGAACATCCAAAAGTTCGACCAAAGTTTGAAAATGTTGCTCAACCAATGGTTTGGTCGGAGCTGTAAATACAACCTGTTTATCAGGAAATTGATCCAAGAAATATGCCATTAGCATTACCACTATGATAGTTTTACCAAGACCTGTGGGAAGGACAATCAATGAATTTTCCTTTGCACCAGCTGCAAACAGAATTTGCTGGTATATACGATTCTCAATTTTGTCTTTTTTGATCATGGGTGCATTATAATAGCCTAGCAAATCTAAAATGAATCTGAACGCATTGGCTTAAAAAATTCCGATTATGATATAGAGGGCTACCATGGTTTTTTTCGATGTGCCAAATCGTTGTAATGTTTTTTTGCTTGGTTAAAAACATGTAAAGTTCTTTGTTCGTTAAAATAACATGCGGAAATGTTCTTTCTGATTGTACGATGGTTTTCGTTGTCCTTATAGGAATCTATCAAAGTTTCGAATAATGGAATCGCATCTTCGGCAATCTGTCCGAATTGTTCAGCAATTGATGCACTTTGTTCAATCTGTAATTGTGAAGCCAATGTAAACCAATATTCCGAAGCAGCCTTTCTACGATCAATCAACAGATGGGGAATGGATTTGATGAATGGATGAATTGCAGAAGAGTTGTCAAATTGGTAGGACTGCATCCAGCGAGCATATGCTTTCCAACCAGATACTGTAGAAAACCTTTGGTTACCTTCAATTTCAGTGGGTTCTTCACCTCTTTCAAAAGTCCAACCACAGTACTGCAAGGTATCCCAAGGCAATTCTTGAGGAATAGGATCCGACAAACCATTAATTTGGAGAATAACCGGCCCTAGAGGCAATTGGATCAGTTCATCAATGACCGATAAAAGGGACTGTTTTGAAATGAATAAGTCATCATCCCTTGTTGAGATAATACGGTAGCTTCCATCAGGCATCGCAATAATCGAAGTTTCAGTATCGATATTCTGGATTAGCTCCTCAAGATTCTGAATGATAATTATTCGTTGCCAATCGATGGGATATTTTGCATTTGCTGCAGTCACATGACCCCGTGTATATCTAAGATCACCGATGTAAAGTCTGTAGTCAATGGACAGAGGTAAAAGCATCGCGTTGGCAATTCCTAAAAAATCCCAACCGCTTTCACCATATGGATGCCCGATATTTATTTGCCGAGGCAATTGCATGGCCATTGAAACTCTAAGCCACTGACCAGACAATACAGTCATCTGTGGATGTGTGATCGTTGAATCATAGCGTTGCAGTACTGTTGTCAATCCTCTGGAGAAGGAATCAAGAAGTTCCATATTTCCCTTACCGGTTTCTAGGATCTTTGACTTTGCGCCATTTGTAAACTCGTCTTTTTGCAGTTTTTCCAAATCCACAGCTTACACAGTGCTTTTTGGTTCTGTTGTAGCTATGATTTCCACATCTTCTGCAAATAATATGAGATGCCCTTTTGTTGTGTTTACCAAATGAAGGAGTTCCTTTTGTCATTAGCTATTCACCTGATTAAGAGTATATAAGTTCCCTCAAATGTACGGATATATTATCTTCGCGTTAAGTTCGTTTTGCAATGAGAAGAAAATTGAGATTAAGAATCCCTGATTTTTTCAAGCCGTTTGATTGTCTCCGCTAACTCGACCATTCGTTCCGGATCAGTTTCATGCTTTAGTTGTTCAGCTAAGCTATCAATTTTCTCTTGGATGGGGGATTGTGCAACTTTTACTTTCTTCTCAGTGTTGCTGTCTTTAGAGGAGGGGTCATTTCCTTGCTCAGGTTCCTTTTCACGGACAAGTTTGACATCGCATGTTGCACAATATAGTGTCTTGTCTCGTAAGATGTAAATGGGCATCTTGCATTGCGGACAATGATCCATTGCAAGAGTTGCCCCTTCCAGAAGAAGTTTTGCGCCTCTCTGCAAAGAAATGTCCTCGTCGCGTTTCATTGACTCCATTTATTATTTGCCCATATATTTTTGATTCGTTAATGTTCAATTGTAACTGAACATTGCCTATAAAAGTAATAACACAGAGATATTGTTAATGAAACTTCCAACCTGCACAACATGCGATCGCCCCGCTGCATGGCTACGCCCATGGGATAGAGTCAGGCTTTGCAAAATGCACTTCAATGAGGCATTTCTGAAAAGGGTACAAAAAACCATCAACAGATACAGGTTATTTGAACGAAATGACAGAATAGCTGTGGGAGTGTCTGGAGGAAAAGATTCAGTAGTGCTTTTGGATACTATAGTGAGGTTGCAAAAAAAACACCATACAGAAGTTATTGCGATAACAATTGATGAAGGAATTAGCGGATATAGAGAGGATGGACTGAAATATGCAAAAATGGCTGCTGAAAGGGCAGGGGTGGAACACAGGGTTTTTTCATTCAAAGACAGGTTTGGAAGTACTTTAGATGATGCATTGATCATTTTGGAACAAAATGGACAACGGTTAGGTGCATGTGCATATTGTGGCGTGTTCAGAAGAAAGTTGCTCAACGAGGCTGCCAGAATTGTCGAAGCAGATAAAGTAGCAACAGGACACAATGCAGATGATGAAGCACAGACGATACTAATGAATCTACTACGAGGGGATATTCTTAAGACATTTAGAAGTGATCCGGTCCCTAGATTCAAAGATCCGTTGTTTGTGCCTAGGGTGAAACCATTCCGATGGACAACAGAGCAAGAGATTGTCCTGTATGCTCATTTCAATAATTTACCCTATCAGGAGATGCCATGTCCAAATTCTGTAGAGGCTCATCGAGGTATTATTCGCGAGATAATGACACAATATATGGAACATAGTCCTGATGCATTGTTTTCCATTTTATCATCAGCAGACAAGCTGTTTGAATTGGTGCAAAATGGAAAAAATGGCTTAGTTGTTCCAGAAAATCCGACACCCTGCAAAGGATGTGGGGAACCATCTGCCACAGGGATGTGTAAGGCTTGTGCGATACAATCCAAAATTGCAAAGCAAAAGAGGCTGAAGATTAGTTAACTGGTATTAAGAAGATATTCTAAATTTGAGATCTTTGAACCAGGCCGTGTACTTCTAAGCAACCAATTTCGGATTGCCCTTTTCATGATTTCCCTATATTTTTTCAAATTTTTCTTAATCTCGTTCCGATCCAGCTTGCCATGATGTACATATACATAGAAAAATGGTTGATCCTGCATAGTATGTTTCAGAGGGGAAATAAATGGAGACACATCTTCCAAATGCAAATCATTTCCAACTTTTGACAGCATATCCACAAAAAAAATGGATTCACGATATGTTCTTGGAAATTTTGCAGAGATAATTAGATTTTCTGGTAAAGAAACATCTTTTTCCTTCTTCATCAGCATGTAAAGGTCATGAAAGATGTCAAATTTTCCAGGAGGTGCAATTTCATCAGGCCAAACAGATGTTTTGGCAAACTTGAAGCCAGAGTGTATGACCACCTCTTCTGCAATATACTTTTTCACTTTATCTACGAACCGAATATCCTTAATGTAATCGCGAAGCTTTTCCATTAATCCCACGTTTTTTGGCAGTGCAATCAGTTTTGCCATTTGGGCGGAAATTTCATCAGACGTATAATTGCCAAGGTGATCCATAACGGCCTCCAAAACAGGGCTGACAATAATGTCAAGATAATCTCCATAGTTGTTCCACAAAGCTACTGGGATTTGACCACGGTTGTTGAATGCATCAAAAAGAGAGACTGGATTCCCAATCAACGCATATGGATTTTTAAATCCCTCAAATACCTCACCATTGGCAAACTTCATTTTCATCCTTTGTTTCCAAGAATTCAAATTTTTATGAAGAGAGCCTATATATACTCTAAGAGTAGACATCCAGGAAATGTCATCAAGAGGAATCAATGGATCATTGGCTAACCATAACGGAATATAGTCAGGGTTTATCTGGAGAATCTTTTCTAAAAATTGAGGTTTTTTTTCCAAATATGATATCAGTTCCCCGTTGTTCAATCGAAGGAGAAATGCGATCAATTCATCAGTATTTTGCTTGATAGCATCTTTGAGCATTAGCTCAACCATTAATGCAAAAACATTGTCGTACATTGAAACCAAATGGTGTTGGTAAAGATATCGATATAGCATTGCACGCATAAGAATAAATGAGTTTACTGCACTCAATGCCTTCATTTTAAGCCCCACATCAAATTGCAGTGGTCCTTTTTTGACAACAACAAAATTTTTGATAAGGCGTTCTCTATCAAATGTACCCATTTGAATACCGCTACTGTAATGATCGCGGGCGACATAATCTAATCGGTCAGCATCTATCGGTCCATTGAGAATTCTTTGTAGGGGGAGTAAAAGTGAAGAAATGCGATGGCGATCGCCATAATGTTCTTCTTGGCAATTTTTGTTGTTGCACTTCCCTAGTTCGAAAATGTCACATATCAGTTGGGGTACTTTTTCACCTAATTCTGATAGAATTGAAGCAAAATGATGCTGAATAATATGATGCCCTATTCTTTCATGAATCTGAATTCCATCAGATGCGCTATGAAATGTATAAAGATCAATGGCTTTATTTTGAAGTTGTTTTGTCAAAGCTGTCATTTCTTCAGAATACAGGATTGGTTCAAGGGAGATTTCAAAAGTGTGGCTGAATGGAAGATGGCCAACATCATGCAAAAGGGCAGAAATGCGAACCAGTTTCATCAGAAAGGTTTCAACGGGTTCAGTCAGGGAGATATGATAATCCAATTCCAATATTTTTTTAATTTCTTTCAACCATGCTTTCAAGTCGTCATTTTTTTGGTTAAGGATATTCTGGAAAATTTCTGTAGCAACATAAACAACACCCAATGAATGTTCGAATCTTTTGTGATCGGCACTAGGGTAGGCATTGTATGCAAAGCCAAGCTGTCTGATGTGCTTAAGTCTTTGAAAGAGTGGATGGTCAATTATTTTTAGTTCTAGTGGATCAAATTCGATATATCCGTATAGTTTATCCTTTATTTGTTTCTTCTTTTGCCCAGCTTTAGCCATTATAACAAATCCCATGTGGCTAAAAATCGCTCGCTTTAATTAAGATGCTCATCTATAGAACTTTAAATACTCAATTTAGAATGGAAGGGTGCGGAATGGTTCATGAGTCAGGCCCTTCCGACGTATGAAGAAAACGGTCTCTCTACCAGGATCCCGCAAGGGTGAGGGTAACCAACTGTTTCGGACTTCGGTCTGGAATGGGAGAGAATAGTGTCAATGGAACACTCCCTAGCATACTCCGCGAGTGGTCACTGCCTTGATGGGCTGCCAAGGGATGGCCAAAACGCCCGGTGTGTCACCGGTGGCCATCTGCACTCCGGCAGGGATTATGCCCCGCCAATGAGGGACGGACAGGCATGGCGTCCTGCGAGTCCAGAGCTGGATCAGCGGATGTCTCTGTCGTCTTTGGTACCAATCGGTACTGGAGACTGGGAGGCATGGCCAGATACAAAAGTATCATCCATGACCCTTGAATATATAAACAATGTTTAATCATGCAATTAAAAAATCGCGTTGAAATAGTCAAAGGCAAGTTTAGTTCTCAGTTTTCAGGGAGTTGATAAAATTTAGTAGCCACAAGCATTGCAAGTACCATCATTACAAAGGGGAGAAATATCATTTGGATTTTGATACCTAACTGCCCCAAAGATGTTTGATTCTCTTTGTATTGGTCGAATCCTGTCAATTCAGAAACAACGGAAAGGCTAACTGCCTGCAATAATATCGCCAATCGAATAAAAAATCCATTGAAGCCGAAAAAAATACCCTCCCGCCTTTTTCCAGTCTCATCAAAATCCTTGTCAACTATCTCTGAGATAAGCAGATCAACAACCATTAGCAACCCAGAAATACCAACTCCAAGAAAGGCCATGAATACGAGCACCAATGCTTGGTTCATCTCCAAAAACCAAATGGGAATCAATCCAAGGGAAAAAAGTGCAGCTGCACGAATAAAAGTGAGTTTAGGAGAAAGCCTATTTGAGTGAAACACCCAGAAAAAAAGGACGATGACAGTTACACCAAGCGTTAATCCATAGGCAATTGTTTCAAATTCATCCTGTACCTTCAGATTAAACTTTCGGAAGAATGGAAACATGGATAAAAGTTGCCCATAGGCAAAAAAAGTTGCCATATTGAGAAATAGAAAAGCCTGATAGTTCCTGTTAGTAAATAAAACATTGAATGCTTCCTTAAGTGTGTATTGGCTATCAAACTGCTGATCAGATATGAAATGGGTTTCTTTGCAACTGGTCAAGGAAGCAACAATATTGACCAGAGCCAATATTCCCAACAGCAAACCAAACCTGCCGTATGAAGGAATATTTCCATCTTCAATAAACAATGGCGGAATTACGAGAGCAACAACCAATGCAATTATCGAAAACACCTGACGAATAGCAGATACAAGACTTCTGTCCTCTAATTTATGAAACATTTCTGGAAAAAGAGCAGCCCAAGCAAGAATAATGACAGTATATCCAGTATCAAATGCCAACAAGGCGATCAACAACCACACAAACAGAAGCCCTTCATTAGTCAACAAAGTTGTTGGGACTGCCCAAATCATGATGAAGCTTAATATCAATATAGGGGAGAACATGACCATCCAAGGCACTCTTCTCCCCCATCGAGTAGGTTTTCGATCCATCAACCATCCAAATGCCGGGTCATTGAAACTATTGTACAAAGCCCAAATTCCAATGGCCAGAGCATATACAGATGGATCCATCTTAAGTTCAACTATGTAGAAAAACTGTGCTTTGCTTTGAAAAAATTGGAGAACCAAAGCTGCTGTGAAGCTTAATGATGAATAAAGAACTACAGTTGTCTTGGCAACCATGAGATGTCCATTTTATGTGAAAAGTTAAAGTTGTCTAAGCCAAGGCAATCTATAGTTCACATGGAAATATTTTGTTATTTTGGGCAAGGCTTTCCTTATGGAAGCGCAAGTCCCCAAGCAACAAGTTCCAATTCCAATGATTTACGCGATATTGTAACTACATGATTCTCAATGGCAAATATGTCAAAAGAAGCAAGTATTGGGCGAAGGTTTGCCAAAATGTTTTCTTTTGCCAGAGGGTTTA
>JALUTL010000149.1:0-3215 GCA_027016475.1 Candidatus Heimdallarchaeota archaeon | reverse complement strand
AGGGTTTAGTTGGTTGTCATTCTGTATTGAGTGAACAATGGCATCCATGTCAATTGAAACAGGATCTGATTCTGGCCTGTGATGGCTGAGATCAAGA
The DNA here is from genome assembly GCA_027016475.1 of Candidatus Heimdallarchaeota archaeon. GTDB lineage: Archaea > Asgardarchaeota > Heimdallarchaeia > Heimdallarchaeales > Kariarchaeaceae > WAKA01. The sequence continues at coordinate 3,118 of JALUTL010000149.1, read as the reverse complement.
ATCCGCTGTAAGACATAACGCATTCGATCAATTTGAGTTGTAGAATTAACCACTTCAATAGCCATTTCGGTCACCTAGCTGCATCCAGAAGTGTTACCACATTCGGGACAAGCATAACAGGATCCAGCCCGGATAGCAATAGCACCACAATAGATACAGATGCTTTCGTCCTCAACCTTGTTTCTTGAAATGTTTTGAACAGATACTGGAGGTTTTTCAGAGGGTTCCAATGCAGTTCCATTTGTATAGGCAGTTTGCAAGGACAGAGGACGCTCTTCTTCTGGGAGGAATTCCAACGCCAACCATCTGAAAATGTAATCAACTATGCTTGAAGTTGTAGGGATATCCTTGTTTGCAGTATAGCCTGATGGCTCAAACTTGGTATGAATAAACTTGTTAACCAAAACTGAAAGAGGAACTCCGTATTGAAGAGAAAGAGAAATCAGGACAGCAAGACTATCCATGACTCCACCCAATGTGGAACCCTGTTTGCTCATTTTGATAAATACCTCTCCTACTGTTCCATCCTCATACAGTCCAGCAATGATATATCCTTCATGCCCTTCAATGTCAAACTTGTGAACTTTTGAATGTCTGGTTTCAGGAAGACGTCGCCTGATGGGGGTGGGTGAAGGAAGACGAATGTTGGACAGATCATCGATGCTTTCTTCCTGTTTTTTGGATTTTTCGGTACTCTTTGATGTGTTCAAAGGCTGCAAACGTTTGGAATTGTCTCGATAGATTGCAATGGCCTTTATGCCAAGCTTCCAAGCTTCAATGTAAGTTTCAGAAATTTCGTCTATTGTAGAATGTTCTGGCATATTGACTGTTTTAGAAATAGCGCCGGAGATGAAAGGTTGGACAGCGGCCATCATCTTGACATGTCCCATATGGTGAATGAAGCGTGTACCGTTAGGACTCTTGAAAGCACAATCAAAAACAGGCAAATGCTCTTTTTTGATTCCAGGAGCACCTTCAACAGTGCCTTTTTCAAGAACATAGTCCATGATTTTTTGGGTTGCAGTTTCAGAATACCCGAGACGCTTCAGGGCAAGAGGGACAGTTTGGTTGATTATAGTCATATAGCCACCGCCAACAAGTTTTTTGTATTTAATCAGGGCGATGTCCGGTTCAATTCCAGTAGTATCAGCATCCATCATGAAGGAGATAGTTCCTGTTGGTGCCAAAACGCTGGCCTGGGCATTTCGATAACCAAATCGTTTTCCTACTTCGAAGGTTTCGTCCCAGACCGAGGTAGCATAGCTATAAACAAACGAATCAACGCCTCGTGCGTTAATTTTCTTTGAGGCATCTCGATGCATTCCTATAACATCAAGCATTGGTTCACGGTTGAGCTCATATGCTTCGAATGCACCCACAACTGATGCAATGGTAGCACTTTGAAGATATGCCTGTCCAGTCAAAATTGATGTAAGGGCAGCAGCATAGTTTCTCCCTTCTTCGCTATCATAAGGAAGGCCCAAGGACATCAAGAGAGCTCCAAGATTCGTATATCCCAATCCAATTGTTCGATAGATATGACTGTTTTTCTCAATCTTTGGAGTGGGATAGCTTGCATTCCCAACAATTATTTCTTGAGCTGTAAAAACAACATTGATTGTATGCACATATTTTTCCACATCGAATGAGCCGTCAGGATTTCGATATTTCAAGAGATTGATTGATGCCAAGTTACATGCGGTATCGTCAAGAAACAGATATTCACTACATGGATTGCTTGCATTAATTTGTCCGCTATTTTTGCAAGTGTGCCATCTATTGATTGTGTCTTTGTATTGAAGTCCAGGATCACCACAAATGTAAGTTGCTTCACTTATCTTATCCAAAAGTTCTCGTGCGTTATATTCATCGGCAATTTCACTAGTTGTGACAAAACGGGTATACCATTTTCCACCAGAAATTGCAGCTTTCATGAATTCATCGGAAACTCGAACGGAATGATTTGCGTTCTGAAATGCAACACTATTGTAAGCTTCACCAGTAAATGATCCATCGTAACCAGCATCTATAAGTGCCCACGCTTTTTTCTCCTCTTCTGCCTTCGATACTATGAAGTCAATGATGTCAGGATGTTCTGCGTCTAACAGAACCATTTTGGCAGCCCTTCGTGTTTTCCCACCAGATTTTATTGTGCCTGCAAATGCATCGTACCCTCTCATAAATGAAACGGGTCCAGAAGCATATCCTCCTGTGCTGAGTTCTTCTCTTTTTGAGCGAAGCACTGAAAGGTTAACACCAGCACCAGATCCATACTTGAATAGCATTCCTTCTGTTTTCACCAATTCAAGAATAGATTCCATAGTATCCTCTACGCTGTTGATGAAACAGGCCGAGGCTTGAGGTGCAGATGTTGTTCCCAAATTAAACCAAACGGGGGAATTGAAGCTCGCATATTGATGAAGAAGAATGTAGGTAAGCTCCATTGCAAATATTTCTGCATTTTCTTCATCTGCAAAATATCCATCTTTCAGACCCCATTGAGTGATTGTGTTTACCACACGGTCAATAAGCTGTTTTAGACTTCTTTCTCGTTCTGGAGAATTAAATTTGCCGTGAAAATATTTGCTTGCAACAATTTGGCTTGCATTAAGTGACCAAAATGATGGAAATTCAACATTTTCCTGTTTGAAAACCACTTCGCCTTTTTCATTGGATACAACGGCATCCCGGAGTTCCCACTCTACTTCTTCATAAGGGTGCTTTCCCTCTTCTGTAAAAACTCGATGAAATACAAGCCCTTTTTCATTAGCACCGGACGATTTAAAATGCAATCTTGCTTCTGTCATGATATCACCTGAAACATTTGATGTTAATTATTTAAATGCGGATTTTTTTCACTGCAATCCACATCCAGCTAGCCACCTGAGCAGTTTCAAAAACTGCATTCATGCGTTTTTGAATTGCTCAAAAGCCAGTTTGTGTAATTAGGTTCGGGTCGATTGGTTATTATTCTTTTGGGAAAACTCAATCGGAACAAAACGTGAAGAAAGGATAGCGATTAGAACAAGAGATCTTGATTTGCTTCACTCGTACTGTACACTTTGATTTTTGCGTAATGAAACAAAAGAAAAAAAAAACTTAGCGCTTGCATGTAGCT
>JALUTL010000148.1:5100-14002 GCA_027016475.1 Candidatus Heimdallarchaeota archaeon | reverse complement strand
ACTGATAATGGTGGCACTGTAAATAACCTTGGAACATCATTAGAATATTCCCCAGCCGCAGGATACTTTGGTACTGAAACATTTACCTATACAATTCAAGATGACGGTGGACTAACAGACACTGCAACTGTAACAATTACTGTTCAATCTATTGATACTGATGGCGATGGTCTAACAGATGAAGAAGAGATTGCTGCAGGAACTGATCCAAACAATCCAGACAGTGATGGTGATGGCCTCAATGATGGTGATGAGATAAACATCTATATGACTAGTCCTACAAACACGGATAGTGATAGTGATCTGTTGAACGATGGAACAGAGGTTTTCACACATAAAACTGATCCATCCAAAAAAGACACTGATGGTGATGGCCTTGATGATGGAGCTGAATTGATTACTCACAAAACGAATCCTCTTGACAAAGACTCCGATAATGACTTACTGAATGATGGTGATGAAATAAGGAAATACTATACAAATCCGTTGAAAATGGATACAGATGGCGATGGTTTAACTGATGGTAAGGAAGTAATTTTCCTAAAAACAGATCCTAAAAAAACGGATACTGATGAAGATGGGCTACCTGATGGTTGGGAAGTTAAATATGGGCTTAATCCCACCTCATCTTTTGGCATTGATGGTGCAAATGGAGACCCAGATAAGGATATGATTTCAAACATTTTGGAATATAGGATGGGAACGAATCCAAAAGAGTACAATGCCCCATTTTCCATAAGTTCTTCAAGTATTAGTAAATCTGGAAATACACTTTATGCTACTCTAGGTTATACATCGGCAATTGCAGGAACATTGAAACTTCAAGTAGTCTATTCTACCTCTTTGTCAGGTTCAACAAGGGTATTGAAGACTAGCACCTATTCCGTAGCAGCTGGGAGTAGTGCTATGAAAAAGATAACATTTACCATGAGCGAGACTGGTTACTATAGAGTTAAAATCTTATTTTATGGCTCAAATGGACAATTGGTGTATTCTGGATACGTATCGGGGTATGTATATTACAAAGTTAGTTCATCTCCGTCTCCCACACCATCTCCAACTCCCACAATTAGTGTTTATAGAAGGAATGGAATAGGGGTGTTTTGACACATCTAATCATTTAATTGATTTGTTCCTTTACTCACTTATTCTGGTGTTTTTGCTTGTACTTATTGGTTTTGATAAACAGATCCATTAACCTATATAGTCAAAAAATAGATTAACCGGCAGGTGTAACTATTCACTGGAAAAGAGTCAAAAATTTATAAGAAAAAACATAAGAAAAAGCGTTAGATGAACACAATTCTGGAAGCAACAAAAATATGGAAATATTACAAGAAAAAACCCGCGCTTCAAGGTGCATCTCTTAAGATGTACAAAGGGGAAATTCTTGGACTCTTGGGGCCCAATGGGGCAGGAAAAACAACATTGATTAAAATTATGGCTACACTACTCACAAAAGATTCCGGAAGAGTGGAAATCTTGGGATATGATCTTGATAAGAACCCTGAAGAGATACGACATATATTGGGTTACGTAGGACAGGATACTGAACGCTCCGCATATGCGAGACTCACCTCAAAGGAAAATTTGCACTTTTTCGGTTCATTGAGGGGGTTGGACAAAGAAACTATTGATAACAAAATTGGAGAGTTTACTGAAAAATTCCAATTTTCAGAGGACATCTTGGATAAGCAATTTATGCATCTTTCAGGTGGGCAAAAACAAGCTGTCGTTATCATGCGGGCAATGCTTCATGATCCGCCAGTCCTGTTTTTGGATGAACCCACAAAAGGTCTTGATCCAATTGCGGCTTCCAGTATCAGACGGTTTTTGAGGGACTATGTCAACAAGGAAGGGAAATCATTGCTTTTGACTTCACATATCCTGCATGAAGTGGACGAACTTGCAGACAGATGCACCTTGATCAACAAAGGAAAAACACCGGTAACAGGTACTCCTGACGAGTTGAAAAGTGCTGTTGGCGCAGCCAACTTTATTGACATCTCCGACAAAAACCTTAGCCCTTCACAAATTGATGAGATCCTTCAAATTCCTTACGTAGTTTCCCACACTACATTTTCTAATGGTGTTCTATGGCACAGGTTTGGTATTTCTGACTTGTTCAATGGGACAAAGGCAATTTTGGATTTCATGGAACGAGAAGCTATTGAAGGAGGCTTTAAACACCATGAGGTGTCTTTGGAGGATGCCTTTATGCACTATATTGGTGAATTCAAGGACGAGGAATGAACATGACGGCAGTATCGATGGCAGATTATCATCGGAACATACAGGGGCTTACAAAATCTAGACCAGTATCATTCTTTCATGTACTGAAAGGGTCTTATCTCAAAGAAGTCAGAATTACCCTCAGATATAGGGCAAATCTTATCGCGAATCAGATCCAATCGCTTCTCTTCATTGGCTCATTTGCTCTAATGGCGTCAGCGTTTGTATTCAATCTTGACGTGGAATTAAGTTTTAGAGAAACCATGGTGTTCTTCATTGGTGGTCTTCTGATAGTTTTTTATGATGGGGTGGCACTTTGGAAGCCAATTAACAGCATTAACAGGGATCTTTACAATGGGACTTTGGAATATCTCTTTTTCAACCCTCATTCACGCATTGCATATTTTGTTGGGAATATTCTGTCTTCAGCAACATTCGCTTCCGTCTTTAGCATCCCACTAGTTATTGCACTCGTTGTTGTTTCAGGAATTGACTTTTTTACATTGATCTGGATACTTTTGGCTGCTTTCATGACTGTCAGTGTCTTGGTTGCATTTGGTGTCATGATAAGTCTGTTGGCAATAAAATACAAACGGGTAAACGGATTGGTTGGAACAATTGGTACTTTGTTCACTTTCCTTAGCGGATTTCTCTTTCCGATCACCTTCCTCCCACCTTATATAAGAATTGCAAGCTATCTACTTCCATATACGTATGGAATTGATCTGGTTCGTCATTTTTCGTTAGGTGACAAATGGACAACTTTGCTTCCTGTCCCTATGCTATGGGGTGTCTTGGCAACCTATATGGTAATATATTGGCTCATTGCTGCCTTCCTTCTAAGAAAAGTTGAGGCTTCAGCCAAAAAAGACGGGCTGAATATAATATAGGTGAGAGTCATGTATACAACAGAGAGATTTTATGGGTTAAGTAAGCCTGTGACGCCAATAAACGTGTTTGCGTCAACTATCATAAAGGAATTAAAAATTGCCATCAGATATCGTGCAAATCTGATAGGTGACTTCTATGAGGTATTGCTGATTGTGTTTTCGTTCTATATTTTTGGATCAGCCCTCAGCTTTCGAACATTGACTGAGGTAAGCGGAAGTGGAAGGGCGAGCAGCGTTTTTATCTTTTTCATTACGGGCATAGTCTTGGTGCTATTATTGGATGTTGCATTATGGACTCCGCTAAACTCCGTTACAAATGATCTCTACAACGGAACGCTTGAATACCTGTACTCAACATCTTTTCCGAGATACAGCTACTATTTAGGAACAATTGTTGCAGCTGCAATTATTCGTTTGATTTATTTGGTTCCAATTGTAATAGGAATTGCCTTTTTTGGGGAACTCTCCCAAGAAGTGATTTTCCTCTCTCTTGTGATACTTGCATCAATGATATCATTGGTGGGAGTTGGTATCATTATTGCATTAAGTGCAATTATGTGGAAAGAAACTTCAGGAATTGCCCAAATTCTCGGTTTGTTGTTCCAATTTCTTGTCGGTGCCTTTATTCCGGTTCAATCGTTCCCAGTTTGGTTGAAATGGATTGCATTCTTGTTTCCTCAAACTTTTGCCTATGACTTGAGCAGGTACTATGCATTCAAGACCAAATGGCCAACCTTATTGCCTGTCGAAATTGAATGGATGATACTTCTTCTTTCAATTCCACTTTACTTTGGAGTTTCAATATACCTTTTGAAAAAAGTAGAAAATTATTCTAAAAAGGGTGGCCTTCATTTGATCTAACGCGAGTCAATCTTAGAATATTGGACACAAAAATTCTATGTCTGCTGGCTTATTCTTGTCAGTAACCGTTATCCCAAACCTTCCGAAGATGTCTATGCATGCAATAAGCATGGGTTCCTGCATCGATTCAATAGATGCAAGTTTAGGGAATGTGGTCAAATTGTCAAATGTATGCATGTCGTTTTTTATGTGGTTTAGATGCCTATCTTCCAACTCTTCAGTAAGCATCGCATGATAATTCAAAGATCTAAGCCAAATGTCCAAGGCAATCGTCTTGATTCTGCGCTCGACTTCGATTTTGAACTGTTTTGCAACACCAGGTCTGCCTTCTTTGATAGAAAACAGTGTTTCAAAATTTATCAATCCCTCCTCGTTGATCCTCACCATGATCTCTCTGTGAAGGGGCAGTTCAATTTGTTGTCCATTTCCAAATACCCCCAGCCCTTTTGCTATAAGATATTCATCATCCTCGACAAGAATTGGTATTTTGCAATCAAAGATATTGAAAACATATCTTGCAAAATCAGGCCATTTAGCCCCTTTCCCTGTAAAGATAATAGTGTCAATCTTCGCCTTTGGTATTCCAACTTTCAACCCTTCCTCGAAAATATCCCTTAATGCAAGCTTAAATGTCTCGAAACACTCTAAGCTTTCCAAATCTATGAATTTTTCATTATTATTCGGATTTTCTGGTGCTGTGCCTACCCATAATTGCAGCCCATGATCTTTGCTCTGAAATTCAAGATTATCCATAAGGGATTTCATCGCTGACTGAATTATTTTGTGCTTTTCCAAAATTCCCAAACTTAAACCTTCCAGCACCAATTTGGACAGGTCATTCAACCCTAGCTCAACAGATCGTCTTACTACTACTTTCGGGCTAGGTTGTATTTCTTCCAATAGTGATCTTTCTTTTCTCTTTTTCGTTTTAGGAGCGGGAACTTCTGCCAACGCAAGCGTCGTTGCATATTCCCCAATGTTGACTGTTAGAACGTTTCCCGTTGTTTTGTGTATTCTGTAAGATCCCAGCAGAGATGCAATTGAAGTTTCCAAGGAGAAAACATGATTAAATCCTAATTCTTCCAGTACTTGGTTCAACCATTTTTGAACCCGTATTGGCATTGCGTACTGATGTGAGAAGACCACTTCAGTTATCTGATAATCAACATGGGCTGTTGCATATTTGACAATTTCATTTAGAAAATCTTTGATTGCCTGTTCAGCATTAATCGTGAGATTTTGAACTCGAATTGTTTTTGCTGGGCCCATAATCAGGCTTTTGAGCATTTCGTCAAAAATCAATGCCTCATCGACAATTTCGCCATCGACCTTTCCATCCAATATTTCATTGCCTACAACATGCTTGTTTGGCGATTCATAATAAATCATGGATGGGACTTTCCACAGTTGCAACTCATGATCGCAGTCAGAAGGTACTATTGCAAATCGAGTTTCAAAATCGTTCATATCAATGGACAAGGAGCAACAGGAAAGCTGAGGATTTTCAAGTTCAATCGTTTGCTTCAGATCAAAAAGCGAGAATGATTTGCCTTGTTGCAAATCTGATAAATACTTCATGGCCATGAAAATAAGCTTCTTACGACCTTGTGTCTGTTCCAATAGCACATCCAAGGCTTCAGCAACTGTTTCTGTGTGCTGATTGAATGGAAGAAGAAATGCCGCAATTGCATCCAAATCAACTGAATAGTTCCCTGCCTTGGTGTTGATTGAAAAAAATAAACCATCCTCGTCCATGTTAAAGGATGATATGCTATTGGCAACGGCAATAACCTCTGCTAATTGGACACCATTTGACGAATAGATTGGGATGTGAATTTTTCCTGTGAATGAAGAGTGTCTGATTCTTTCCTGATAGATGTAAAGACCCAGTGTATTGTCTGTGAGATTATACCGCCCTCTACTGACAAATTCCATTAAATGTATCCTGTCTGGACGTGTGTAGACAATGGGGAAGAGTTTGATTTCAATCAGCTTCATTCGTTGTTCTGTTGCAGTCAACCGTCTGTATTTGTTGGTTCCACGAGGACGAATTGAAAGAACTGAATCCATGATATCTTCTATTTCCTTCCATCCCCCGGTTCCTACATGTTCCAATATCAGATCAAAAAACCTCCGACTTTCTTTCTCTTCTGGTTTCCAGTCAACCTCGTATAGGAACTTCATCATTTCACAAATATATGGAAAGGGAAAGCTCAGCATAGATTGCCAAAGGGTTAAATAGTCCTTCCGACTTATCAAATCTCCTATTGAAGGAGTTTCTTGTCCAAACAGTGAAGGTGGGTTCTTAATAGCGTATGATTTCTTCAGACGTCCCACTCTTTCATACAGTAAGCTGCCCAAAGATGGATCGATGCCCTCCAGATAGCTGTCCAATGCAACAAAATCTGGATCTAGTTCTAACAGGTCATCAATCCGATCAAGCATTACATAAGCTGCTGCAAGCGTCGAGGTTTTGATTTTGTCTCTATAATTTTCAATTATCTGTTCAATGAACGGTTTCAATGATGGGAGAGGATGGCTAATCCATAAATCCAAAACCTGTTCTCTTTTTTGAGAGGGAAGGAAACGTTGAATGTGATCCAAGGCCAATTCCCTTACTTCTTCGGATTCATGATGGTCAATGATTTGAAACAAGTGAACCAACAAACCTTCATTCTTGGATCTCAACCAATCTTTGAATAATTCAGAAATCTGTTGGATCTCTTCTTCACTCGGGGTTACGAGATATTTGGTGGTTAACAATGTATATGCCTGATTTTGGGAAATACAACCAACTCCAATAGTGTTTTTATGAAAAGTTGACACTGACGCTTATGACAGGTTCTGGATGTAGTTATCCTATTGTATCTATGTTCTTCTAATTATTAACCTTCTGATTACTTCCTGTTAGATTTAACGCAATCAATTAGGATCAATAAGCTGGCTGAAAACTTTCTTGATTTTTTCCGTTTCAATATGCTGAGAGGCGGTTTTAATGAAGGATTCGAAATCGCTTGTGTTCATCTGTTCCCTATAGATGCTTGCTTGAAGGGCCATTTCCAGCTTATCCAGCTCTTTCACCAATTTTGCCTCTATGGAGGTTTGGGATATATACTCTTCTACAAGTTCCTTAATGTTCTGCATTGCATAGGTGCTTTCATTGAAAAGCACATCAAGAGCGTCTTTTTCAAGCCTTTCCTTTTCCGATTTAACTAGAAAATTCTGCTCTCCTCCTCTTTGCCATACAATATCACCTGTCAAACTCTCAAGTAAATCATGAACAATACAGAGACGGATTAATTTATCTTTGTTACAATCTTCCTCATCAATGAGCGTCAGTCCTAAAATTGCAGTCATGAATGAATGGTCTGCAACACTTTCAGGATTGTGTACTCCAACTAAGCTCCATCCTGTTCTGACCACAGACTTAAGATTGGCGACAGTCAACAAGAAATGGGCTATTGATGATGGTTGACTGGGCATTTTATGCCTCCTCATTCAATTTCTGTAATTCTGAGAATTTTACAGTTTCCTGCATTGATTTGAAAACTAGAAAATTACGATATTCTTTAACAAGCAGAGGAGGTAAAAGAAGGGCTATGACACTATTTATCAAAATGAAATTCACATCAGGGGAGGTAAAAAACAAACTTAGAATCACCATTAGGCTGGCAAGAACTGCAATGAACAAAGTTGTAATTATTCCCTGAGAAAAAAATGAAACAAGCTTGAAAGTTCCTTGATCCATATTTTCATCTATTTTTCTAGGATAAAGAACGCCCAAGGCTATAATTGGAGCATAAAACAGTATTAATATTGTAGACCTTAGCGAAATAGTTGTTGTGACTGAAAACAAAGAAAATAAAAATGCGAAGGCTTTCAATAATATTTCTTTCATATTCTGCTTTGATACATTAAGAATTTTAATGTTTTTAGGTGAAACACACCATGTTACTTTTTTGGCCTCTGCTGTCTGAAGCCATCTCTATACTCATCAAAACTTATCATGGTAATGGTGTTGGCAACTCCTGGAATTTCCCTCATTTCCTCAATGATCAAGTCACTAAGCATGTTCATATGGGGAATAGCAATTTCCACTAAAAAATCGTAGGTTCCAGTAATTATGTTGACCCTCGTGACGTATTTTATCCGTGAAATGAGTTTGGCAACTGTTGCCTGTTTATAGTCTTCGCCTGCTAGATTTGCATTATAGCTTACCAAAATGAAAGCCTTAAGCGGTAGTCCACAAACGTTGAAATTTAGTCTTGTTGTAAACCTTTCCACGATTCCCTTTTCTTTCAGTTTTTTTATTCTTTCATGGGCTGTTGCTCTTGAAACTTTTGCTTTTTCAGAAATTGCCTGAGTAGTCTGTCTCGCATCAATCAGAAGTTGCTCCAAAATGATGGCATCAGTTCTGTCTATGAGATTATTCTCAAGCAAATGCTCTATGATCCATTGTGATGATTGTTGAAAAAGGCTTTCATGAGAACTCCAATCACTCATAGGTTTGTTCGGTTGATCATAGTAAAAATGTATCTGCAAAAATTCACACATTTGTAACGTTTTTGCAACAATGCTGACGAATCGTCAACAAAGTGTTAAAAATCAGAGACAATAAAATCAATGACCCAAACAAATGATGTTATGTTTTGGGTATATTTTAAATAATGCAGGCTGTCATGTTCATATGTTATATGACTTAGTTGAATTACAATTCGCTAGGTCTTTCACAAAAAAACTATCAATGTGTAAAGGTGTTCATGTGGATCATAAGTATAGTGGTTTTCAAACAAAAGCAATACATGGAGGGCTTGATTGGAGAAAAATCTATCCACATCCAGTAAATGCCCCAATTTTTGCATCATCAACATTTGCCTTCAAAAATGTGGATCACGGGGCAAGAATTTTCAAGGGAGAAG
>JALUTL010000148.1:0-5090 GCA_027016475.1 Candidatus Heimdallarchaeota archaeon | reverse complement strand
ATCTGGTGGTTATACTTATGGGAGACTAGCAAATCCTACAGTCAGGGATGCCGAACAAAGGCTTGCCTTGTTGGAGAATGCTGAAGACACTTTACTTCTTGCAAGCGGCATGGCAGCTGTTTCAACCCTAATTTTCACTGTTCTTCAAAAAGGTGATCACATGGTCGCAGACAATACCCTTTATGGAGGGACATTTAGCCTTTTTGATCATGAATTGGAAAAGCATGGAATTGAAGTAAGCTTTGTGGATGCTTCCGATCCAGAAAATGTCCAGAAGGCAATTAAGCCAAACACAAAACTGATTTATTTTGAAACCCCTACCAATCCCACTCTCCGTCTGATTCCGATAAAACCTATTGTTGAAATTGCAAAGAAAAACAATATTCTGACTGCAATTGATTCTACCTTCATGACTCCAATACTTATGCGACCATTAGAAATGGGTGTCGATTTTGTTGTTCATTCTGCTACCAAGTATCTCAATGGTCAGTCTGACCTTATTGCAGGCGCAATCTGTGGATCAAAAGACTGGATAGATCAATGCAGAATGACTGCTGTACATCATGGAGGCATATTGAGCGCATTTGAGGCGTTCCTTCTCTCAAGAGGGATGAAAACATTGAAACTCAGAATGGATGCTCATGAAAGAAGTGGAAGAATCGTTGCTGAGTATCTGGAGAGACATCCAATAGTCAAAAAAGTCTATTACCCTGGGCTACCGAGCCATCCACAACATGAATTAGCAAAAGAGCAAGCTTCTGGCTTTGGCGCAATGATCGGCTTTGAATTGCATGGAGATCTTCAAGTAGCCAAAAAATTCGTAGATAGCTTGAAACTGATCACTCTGGCAGTTTCCCTTGGTGGTGTCGAATCCTTGCTGACACATCCTGCCTCAACTACTCATTCAATAGTGGATGAAGAGGATCGAATTGCAGCAGGAATTTCGGATACATACATGCGTCTTTCTGTTGGATTGGAAGACCACGAAGACATTATCGCCGATCTAGAGCAGGCTTTTCATTCGATTTCAAAAGAAATAAAATTGCCCTCTCCAGCATGATGTCAACAAAATCTACAATTGATATATTTTAATCTTAGGCATCTGTTTGGTCAAAATAAAGTCAAGGATTGTGATTTTGATATCTGGCATCTTGTTTTCAGCATTGGAAGAGCCATACAACTAAAATAAATTGAACTGATTTTATATCACTTGAACATAATCCATAGCTTATTTAGGCAAATTTTTATGAGCCACTTATATAGAATAACCATGGTTGAGTTTCTTAAACCTGAATTGGAAGTTCGCTCCAAATCCTATCTAAATCTAGGTTGTGGGACAGACATTCGTGAAGGTTGGATTAATGCAGATATTGCTCCGTTAGAAGGAGTTGATTTCATTATTGACATCGAAAATGAAAATCTTCCATTGGATGATGAAGTCATTGATTTCGTACTTTTGTCGCATCTTCTGGAACATATTTCAAACTTGAAACATGTTATAAATGAGGTATTTCGGGTCGTCAAGAAAGGGGGGAGAATCTACATTATTGTTCCTGCGTTTTCTTCCAATGGTGCCTTCCAAGATCCTACACACGTCCGGTTTTTTACGGAGGAGACATTCCAATATATCAGCGGTGATGTTTTTGACTATTACTTTGGTAGTGGCAAACGAGCTGAAATTGTGTCATTAAGAAAAAAGAGAACTGATTATTATCGCCAATTATTCAGATTCCTATCACCTTTCATTCGACTAATTGGAGTCAGACGATTTGACAATTACGTAGATCATCTTCTAATGAATATGATACAGGAATACCATGTTGTACTTCAAAAGTTATAACAGAAAACACTACATGAAATTTCCCAGTTTTAGAATTTGTTCAATAACCAAGCTTAAATTATCTGGAAACACAATCATGATCAATGGGATCTCCTCTTTTGGAAGGGCGTATTGAACAAGTCCGCAAATCTCTGTTTCTTGTACTAAAGGACATTCATACGAAAACCGAGCAATACATTCCGATCGTGGAGGTAAAGCCTTCAAGCTCATATTGCGTTCAATATGATCTTTGGGAACAGGCACTAGAAAATTTTGACCCAGAAGAGGAAATACCTATAACCAATCCAAATAAGCTTGCTTCACAAATTGAGAGTATACTTGAACAAATTAAGGCACATAGGCAAATAAAATGTGATTGTGAAGAAACATCCGAAACGAAATACTTTCGGGGATTGGATTACCATGTCTCACAAAATAAACTATGGTTGGTTGTTCGACTATTTTCCAATAGAACTCAAGGGATAGTTGAATTTGAAGTGGAACAATTTCAAAACCATGTAGATTTTCTTCGGAGACTTCATGATATTGCCCTATGGGGCACTTCCCATGAAAATTACAACGGTGCAGATATATTAGATCTAAGCAATATTGAACATGATGGTCTTGAAGTACTACTTTCAGTAGGTGAATTGTATGAAACATGGTTATTCAAGCTCGACAGACCTCTTTTTGATGAAGAAAAGGTTGTGGTCAAGGAATTGGAAGAAGCACTTGAGAAAGGGATTGCATTTCAAAAATCAAAACTAAGTTAATCTTCTTTGGCGGCATAGTAAAAGTAGAATGCCCATCCAATCATGAGGACTAGTGTACCCCAGCCTATAACGGCAGTCATTTGTGAATTGAAGTTTGAAAGACCCCCCACATCCTGCTCCGAACCTGCTACGGTTCCTGTAGTTGTTACATTAGTTACAAACAGGGCAAGCAGTTCAGTGATGATCATTGGGAAGAAAATTTGCCCCCATCCAGGGATCCTGCCATTCAGTTCTTCAAAGTTTGCCAAAGCCAAAACGAGGCCCAAGAACGTGATTTGCATTAATACCAAAATCACAATTGTCAATGACCAATTGGTCTCTTCCAATGGCAGTTCCTTGTAGAGGAATCCCAGTGAAGTGGACGTAGGGTTCTGCAATGCAAGATAGAATGCTAGAACAATTGAGAAAATCGCCAAAAACCCAGCAATGATAAATGATCTCCCTGCTGGTTTGACCCAATATCGTTCATAGAAACTTTCGCTCATTTTTCTTCTCCTTTCTATTTCTCGTATTGTAAGTTCCTTTTTAGGAGTATCGGTTGAGAGCTAATCAATACGGATAGATGTCAACTTAATCCTATGAATGTGTCAAAGAGAAATGATGAATTCTTTATTTGGCTGTGTACTATCTATCAATCTTTAAATGGTATAATGCAATAATAGCTTAGATACGACAGGAATGAGCATCAGTGGCAATCAAAATCCGATCACGGCTTCTGGTGCAATGTCAAAGCAATAAAAAGGTGAAAAAATGTCATACGATAGAGGTGAAAGACCACAAAAAGTAGATTTAGGTGATTTGTCCTTAGTTCGTTACAAATCTCACGGCAAACAGTTTGAAATGGTGGTAAATCCAGAAAAGGCGTGGGATTACATCCATGACAAGAATGTACCCTTGGATGAAGTGGTCGAGGGCTACGTAATATTTGATGATTTTCGAAGAGGGATGAAAGCCTCCACGGATGATCTAATAGAAGTTTTCGGAACAGATGATGAAATTGAGATCGCAAAGATCATGTTAGAGAAAGGTAACTTGCTGATAACTCAAGAAATGAGAAGGCGGTTTTTGGAGGAAAAAATAAAGGAAATTGTGGATTATATTGTGAAATACACTGTTAATCCAAAAACTGGTGCTCCTCATACTCCTGCAAGAATTGAAAAGGCAATGGAGGAAGCAGGTGTTAAAATTTCTCGAAACAAACCTGCAAGTGAACAAGCCCCACAAATCATCAACGAACTTACTTCTGTCATTCCCATAAAAATGGAAGTTGTAACGATCGAATTCAAGGTACCTGCTTCATTTGCAGCCTCACTCTACGGATATTTCCAAAGCGTTGGTGAAATGATAGAAGAAAGATGGGAGAGCGACGGAAGTCTAGTTGCAGTTGTGAAGCTACCCGGTGGCCTGATGGCTCCGACAATGGAAGAAGTTTCAACCCGAACAAAGGGTAAGGCACAAATCCATGTATTAAAGCGAGGGTGATTGAATGGCTGTGCTTGTTGAAGATAGAGGGCTTGTTGTCCCTGGACAATTGATTGCCGAAGGAAAGTTCGAAATCGATACTGGTGTATATAAGATAGGCAATCAATATTTTTCAGAATATGTTGGAACCATGTTCCATAGAGGAAACAAAATTGCTGTTCGTCCGCTAAAAGGAAGATATATGCCAAAAATAGGCGATATAGTCATAGGGTACGTCGAGGATGTTGCCTTAACCTCATTCACCGTAGACATTGGTGCACCCTATCCTGCAATTCTGCTTGTGTCTAATGCAACCAATGATTATTTTGATCCAATCAAAGATGACGCAAGAAAAATTTACAAGGCTGGGGACGCCATCCGAACTGAAGTAATATCATTTGATAGAACGAGAGATCCGCAATTGACCACAACCAAAGAAGGATTAGGTAAATTGGTTGGCGGAAGAATTATTGAAACCAGCCCAATGCATATCCGAAGAATAATCGGAAGAAATGGTTCTATGATTAACATGATAAAAGCAAGAACAGACACCAAAATGATCGTCGGTCACAATGGAAGAATTTGGATACGTGGAGATGATTTGGAAAAAGAACTGCTCGCCATGGAAGCCATTCAAAAAATCGTGAGAGAAGCCCATGTGAGTGGTTTGACTGACCGAGTTGATCAGTTCTTGACAGAGAGATTAAGAAGGTAGATATTATGAGTGAAGAAATTTTTAGACCTGACGGAAGAAAAGCAAATGAATTGCGTGAATTAAAAATAGAAGTTGGTGTTCTTGAAAGGGCTGATGGCTCAGCACGAGTGGTATTGGGGAAAAATATCGTGTTGGCAGCCGTTAATGGCCCCCGAGAATTGCATCAAAAGCACTTGGCCCCTTCTCAAAAGGCAATAGTGAAAGAAACATAAAAAATCTCATAAATAGAATCCGAGATATAAGGAATACTCTAATAAAATTAGGTAAAAGTGAGAGGTTTTCAGATGGATTTTCACTATACTGGTATTCTACGGGTGTCTGT
>JALUTL010000147.1 GCA_027016475.1 Candidatus Heimdallarchaeota archaeon | reverse complement strand
CAGCTGTTGCCAAGCTTGAAAAGGCCATTGAATCCAACCGCAACAACCTCAGCTTCAGCCCAAAAAGGTCAGGCTCCATATCCACCCTCCCTACCAATTCGAGAATCTTCAATCTCGATTGACGGCCAATTGAAAAGCTGTAGTCATCACCTTCTGGCTGATAAAACTTGAATTTCATCCGTTCCACCTGAGGAAAGCTAGGAAGGGGGTCAAAAGGAAGATATGCATCCACAATCAAGTGAGTAAGCTGGGGCACTAGGGCCAAGGATGCGGGCAGGCCATGCAGACGACGAACATGAAGTGTTTCGACTCTGCCTTCCGATGTCTGCCAGGAAAAAACATCCTCCATCCGTTGTGGACGAGGCTGTTCATCCGTTTCGCTTCGATGTAAATCCGAAATTGTAATCTCTCGCCACGCCAATTGAAGAACTTCCATGTCTTCCTCATGGAGAATGCTTCGGTCACGAGAGAACATCTGCATAAAGTTTGGAACACTCAACTATTTGAAAATATGCTTCAAAGTCCTCAAAAAATACTTAAACACAAAGTGCCTTGAAAATGTGCTGATGCTTGACAAAGTTAACCGTCCAATCACACGACCTTTCCCAAAATCATTTGACAGAATCCTCTTGGCAGTTGGAGAAACAATTCTAGGAATACCCCAGCAGGAATTAGGACAGGATTTTGTTGACGAGATCAACAGATATGTGGGATCCTTGGAGCCTTATTTGAGAAAAGACATCAAAACGTTGGTCACCCTTTTCAATTCAAGAATTTCCGTTTTCATGAAAATCCTCACGTTCAAGCCATTCCATACATTGCCGTTGGACGAGAGGGAGCAATACCTAGATACATGGAAGACCAGCACTATCCCTCTTTTTAGGACAGGATATGTCGCTCTTCGATCACTTGCAGGTTGGGCCTACTACTCAAGCGAAAAGGGGGCAGAGGAAATGGGAAGCTACGGCAAAACCATCGGAAAGGAAAAGGAAACACCAACACTGCTGTCCAAAACCTTCTATCCGGAATCACCTTTGGCAGGAGAGGAAAAAACATGATATACACAACACCAGACAAGACAAACATCCAAACAGATATTGCCATCATTGGTTCCGGGTGCGGTGGTGCAATGACTGCCGCATTCATGGCCGAACAGGGGTTTGATGTCCTTGTCATCGAGGAAGGGGAATATGTAGACAGGGCACATTTCAACCAAAATCCACGGGAACTCATCCCAAAAATGTACCGGCAGAACGCTGCTCTTGCAACCGATGACCAGTCCATCCGGATTCTCCAAGGAAAAGTTTATGGAGGGTCGACCACCATCAATTGGATGACAAGTCTCAGAACACCATCCCACGTGCTTGATGAATGGGCAGACCTGTTTGGGCTCGAAGAATACCGACCACATTCCATGGAACTCATATTTGAAGATGTGGAAAAGAGGCTCAATGTCCATAAAGTACCCGAATGGGCAATCAGCCCAGCAAACCAAGTCATTCTCGATGGCGCACTAAAGCTTGGAATGCATGCCGACAGGTTGCCAAACAACTCGAAAAACTGCATCGGATGCGGAGGATGTGGACTGGGATGCCATTATGATGCAAAAATGGATATGAGACTCACGTACCTCGAAGACGCAAGAAAAAACGGAACTCACATCTATACTTCCACTCGTGCCTACTTGATCAGACCAGAAACTGACGAACGGCAACTTGTCAAGGCAATCAACCTGAAAACAGAAGAAACCCTCTCAATCCATGCCAAACGAACAGTTGTCGCCGGCTCCGCAATCATGACACCACTTCTTCTCCAAAAATCCAAGCTTATCAAATCAAAGCTTGTTGGCAAACATCTGCACTTACACCCGACAGCAGCTGTCGTTGGAAGGTTCGAAAGAGAGATCAACCCTACCTATGGCATTCCCCAAAGCGCAGTGGCAGAACACAACCCTGATGGCACAGGATACGGATACTGGATAGAAGCACCGGACACAGAATATTTCCTCGCAGGCGTCAACCATACACCTACAGGCAATCAAAGAAGAGAAGACCTCAAACAGCTCAGATATATTGCCCCTCTCATCATCCTTACACGGGACGGAGCAGACAAAAAATCCTCTGGCGAAGTCAGATGGAGAAGAGGATTGAATCTCCAAAACGGAAGGTTCTCCCTGAAACCCTTCCCGTCCATCCGCTACAAAATTTCCCCTACAGACAAGCGACACCTTCTTATGGGTGTTGAAACGGCCATCAGAATGTTGTTTGCAGCAGGTGCTGTTGAAGTCCTCCCCTATTTCAATCCACCACCCAGAATGACAAAGCCTGAAGACGCCAGCATTGTTCACAAGCTAAATTCAGGACCAAACCAAATCTCAATGTTCAGTGCACATCCAACAGGAACTGCAAGAATGTCTTCTACACAAAAAACAGGAGTGGTGGATAAAACAGGGAAACTGCACCACTACAACGGCATCTATGTGCTTGACGGAAGCATCCTCCCAACTGCACCCGGTGTCAACCCAATGATCACAATCCTT
Source organism: Candidatus Heimdallarchaeota archaeon (assembly GCA_027016475.1). Classification (GTDB taxonomy): domain Archaea; phylum Asgardarchaeota; class Heimdallarchaeia; order Heimdallarchaeales; family Kariarchaeaceae; genus WAKA01. Next base: position 2,440 of record JALUTL010000147.1, on the reverse strand, counting down.
GCAACTGTCAAACGGGCCCTGCAAATCGGAAACCTGAACCTCTAAATGATTCACAGCATAACTTCCAACCCCTGCTCAAAACATTCAGCAACCACACCGAAAACACCCTGTGAAGGCAAAATTCAAATATAGTGACCATATAAATAAACTATGGGAGTTGTTGAGGAACGGGTTGCCGACATTGAAAAATATATTCGGGATTTGGCATACATCCACATGCAGACAGAAAGAAAATTAGCTGAGCTTTCCGAAGAAATGAAAGATTTCAAGGAAGAAATGAGAGGATACAAAAAGTTCACCAAGCAGAACATTGCAGAACTCAACCGCAAATGGGGTGACCTGGCCAATCGATTGGGAACAGTGGTTGAGGACATAATCCTACCAGATTTCCCAAACATAATTGTCAATGTATTCAAGGCAGAGGATCCTGAAGATATCATGGTCAACAGGAGGAAAAGGTTGGGAAAGCGGGTCAAGGAATTCGACATCATTGCCGTCAGCGGCAACAAGGTATTCCTCAATGAAACCAAGACAACCCCTAAGGAAGACCATATCGAAAACTTTGCAAGCTTCGTCAATTCTGGAGAGTTCTTTGAGTGGTTCCCAAAATTGAAAGGGAAAAAGCTTATTCCCATCTTCTCTTCCACAGGGTTCAAACCTGAATATGTCAAGCTCCTAACATCATACGGAATCTATGCTGTTCAACCCAATCCAAGACTTGAAGCCCTCAATTTCCAAGAAGTAAACAACCAGAAGAACCCCAACTAGACCCGTCCAGTATGAATTCCCAAAACCATCCCATTTGCAGAATTTAAGTTTTGCTTATTAACAGAAGACCCAATATTATCTCATGAAAAAACATAAATTCGCACTGTTCATAATACTCACATCACTCATAATTGCACAATTCCAAATTGCAGATGCTGGGTGGACGTACGTATCTGCGACTGAAGTGAAACAGATTGCCGACAAATACATCTACGGAAACGACTATGCTGCTTACGAAAACAGGGACGGAACCAAGAAAAAATCAAATTGGATCAATGTGTTCGTCCTTGATTATGAAGGACAGTTCAAAGCCAACATCGAAAGGGTAGGATGGGGATATAATGGCCCTCTTGGTGAATTTATTGGTGGAACGATCAACACAGACAACTGGATGAGGCAAAAAGTCACCCAGCGATATTGTTTTGGATGGTATTATTGCTATACATATACAACATATAGTTACAAAGTACAAGATTATCATATCTGGAAAATGGATGGATGGCCAGGAAGATGGTGGCATGGAAGGGTCTGGGTTTTCCATAATGTCAAGGGTAGTTATGACCTCATCCTCATCCAAATTCATAGAACAGAACTTCCACATAAATTTGGATGGTATGAAGAGATCGAAACGAAGTTTGCAAATGATATGAAATCAATCTTGCGAAATGGCAATTATGGGTATCCGTACTACCATGTCGCTGAAGAAATACCGATGCCCGGAAACTATGGATACGCACCAAATCCAAATGACGGATCCGATGGCAATGGAGAAGTATATGATTATCAATCATACTATGCAACATATATCGGAATCCACATATACTCCTTCTCAGGCAACTAAAATAATTGTTTAGCAGTACGAACAGCCAAGTCCCTTACTCAGAAATTTTTCATGTAAGGATAAAAGAGACTGTAAATCCATTGAACAAGCCAACGCTCTAATTTCTAAACATTACAATTAACCCAAGTTTTGTCATTGTGAAAAATTAAACCTCAATTTGTGTCTACTGCGTATGCCCCAATCTGACAAGGAACAGTAAATTAACTCCTCAATGATGCCAAAACATCCGGAAATGAACTGTTAGATGCATTCTCTGCAATCCTAAAGTGGATGGACGCAAAAATCGCCGATGCCATCCACCGACAAAAATCTTTGGATGATTTTATCCCCTAAATGTCTCAATACCTCATAAAAAACCACAGGGACAGCATCACAAAACCTATATAAAATCGAACCGCAAGTCAGTTGATGGCGAGGTACCCAAGCCTGGTCCAAGGGGCTGGTCTTGAATGATTGCCAAGACAACCAGTATGCTTTTGCATGCGCGGGTTCAAATCCCGTCCTCGCCATTTTTTTGATGTGTTCAGGAAGATTGGGAGGTGGATACTCGTGTGCAGATTTGGTTCTTACAGGTTCTGATTTTGTAATATCTTTCCTTTTCTTTCATTGGCTTGTTCCACTAGCTGATTAACCGAAATATTTCTTTTTTAGTTCTTTGAGGTTCAGGAAGCTCAAGATGTCACCCAATATGCGTATTGCCAGGATCTGTTGGTTGGTTGCTTCCTGAACATGGTCTTGGTCAAAGCTGATTGTAGCATATAAAGGGATGATGGTTTTTGAGGCATATTCAGGAAAGAGCATTGGAAACCTGTGGTCAATGAAATCCTTGAA
>JALUTL010000146.1 GCA_027016475.1 Candidatus Heimdallarchaeota archaeon | reverse complement strand
GTCCAAGTGCTGTGTTTTTTTAAGTGTCCATCATAGTGAAACTCTTATTTATGAATATTTTTTTGAAACATAGCAAGCTCAAACTGTGCTAGCGAGAAATAAAATTTAATTTAAGGAGTAAGATTAAATGCGGAAGCGTTGTACTACTTGTGAAGGAAAAGGTTACATTGAGCATGTTACTGTTTGCGAGAAATGTGGTGGTCTGGGCACAACCAAGATGAATATGGGCACTGGAGCCGCCAATGAAAAATCAGACAAATGCAAAGAATGCAATGGCAAAGGGAAGTTTACGGACAGTGAACCCTGCCCAGATGATTGTGACAGCGGCTATCTGTATAGCTGTGATTTCTGTGGCGCTGAGATAAATGAGGATCAAAACAACGTATGTGAAGAATGCAGTGAAGAGCCCTATGTAATTCGGTTCATCAAGCCAGTTGCTAAGGAATACCTGAACAGCAAAAGAGCTGTGGCTGCTATCGTGACAAAAACCTTCAAAGATGAAGTGTTGGTTGATCTTGGCGGTGGTCTAAAAGGGAAATTCAAGACTGCACAAGCGAGATTGTTCCGTCCAGGACAATTAATCCCTGTGCAACTGAAAAGGTTGGTCGATCCGAGCAAAAGTTGGCAATATTATGTAGCTCCAATCCGCCAAAAGAACTTCAAGATCAAAGTTGTCCATGCCGAAGTTCCTGACAGATCCATTGCAGAGTTTAAGGAAAAGGGAGTGGATCAAGTCACCGGAAGATTCATTGGGCAAATTGTAAATGTAAAAAGACTGAAGAAAGGTCCTTCTTTCTTCACCCTTTTTGACGCCTCAGGCGAAACCATTGTGGGAACAGCCTTCGGGATGGGAGGTCGTCCTGCATATCCAAAATACGATCGAGGAGCAATTGTTGAGGTACTTGGCGAGATGACCATGTACAAAGGTCAGCAGAGATTCACGATTCACTCGTTCAAGCCAGTTCCATTCGAGCAAAGACAGGCCCTTTTCAGGAAACTTGCAGAGGTAGTTCTTCGGAAAAGCATGAAGATAAGCGATATGGATCTTTCAATTTCCAGCTCAAACATGGAACAGTTCAAGAACGATATCCAAAAAGCAGCCATTCAGATTCGTGAGGCAGTTATTTCAGGAAGGAATATTCTCTTGAAGTACAATTCCAACAGTGTTGACAGCACAGTTGCTGCCTATGCCTTGGATTTTGCATTAAGAGGCTTTCTCCGATCAAGAGGAAAGAAGGCCAGTGAATTCCGTCACATTATCAAGCGTATTCCCCTCAAAGGTAACGTGTATGAAACCAGCGACATCATGAGAGACATTACCTTTGTGTTGGATGGTCCCGTTCCCGGGGACAGAATGCCGCTAGTTGTTCTACTTAACGCAGGATTTTCGAGTGATTCGATACCTGCTTACAAGTTCGCAGAGACATATGAGCTTCCTGTCATCTCGATCACTCATTTGGGCTCTGATCCTGAAGTGAGGGAAATGATCACAGTTGTTGGAGCTGAGAACAGGGTACATGAAACTAAGGTTTCTGCATCTATGATCGCCTATGAGGTGGCTAGAATGGTTCTGGCCGAATATGACTTTAATTTCACATATCTGCCTATGATTGGCGCCTATCACACGCGTGCAATAGGCGAAGAATATGAGCACTACAAACAAGCATTGGAGGCTAATGAGGAAACTCAAATGACTGAGGAAATTGTCAAAGATTCTGCAGCCGCGTTGGAGTATGTACTTTATGGATTGCGGTTCTCTGATGGAGGAGAGACAATCAGAGATTTGATTGGAATTGGCAGAAGACGTGACAAAGGAATTGATCTAGTCAAGTCTCTGGCTTCATTGGCCAGATCCCAGATCGAAAACGCTCTGAAAGTTATTAAGGAGCATGTAGTCATCGAAGAGACTTCCACTGGGCAAATCCACCTTATTGATTTGGAGCAGTACGCCCCCCGCTTTGATTATCCATCCCATGGTGCTTTGGTCACGGCCTATCATGATCAAACACCAGACAATGCAGTTACTGTAGGGATTGGTTTCGACTACTTGATCTTCAGGCTTTCGGATTCAGGAAAAACTTTTGACGAGTTACTGGCAGGATTGCAAGAAGCATTGCCCAATGCCATGATTTCAGGAGGAGGTTACGAATCAGTAGGCAGCATCCGTTTCATTAGCGGCTTCAAGAATGAGGTAGTTGATCAACTGAAAAAGATGCTTTAAGCTTCAAAGAAGTAATTGTTCAGGACGATTTTGACAAACTATAAGTATTGTTGATTTTTCATTTGATTGTGGCTGATCTAATTACTGAGGCAGTTTATGGTTTTATTTTTATGATGCCTGCGTTCCTTGCAAATGCAGTACCAGTCTTTATTGGCGGATTTGGGCCGATTGATCGTGGAATGAAGTTTTTCGATGGACGTCCATTGCTAGGAAAAAACAAGACAATTGGTGGGTTATTTTCAGCCATCATTGCCGGGGGCATGGTAGGCATAGCTATTTATTTCTTCTTTCCGAAGGTTATGGGAGACTATCCGATATGGATAGGTTTTTTGGAAGGCTTTGGCGCGATGGTTGGGGATTCATTTGGCTCTTTTCTAAAGAGAAGAATCAATTTGAAACCGGGAGGACCTTTTCCCCCTTTTGATCAGATTGGATTTGTCCTATTTGCGTTCCTGATTGTTTCTCCCGTAACGGGATTGAATTGGGTATGGTTAGGATTGGTTTGTGGTATCGCCCTCTTCATTCATCTTATAGCCAACATTTTCGCATACAAGATGGGGTGGAAAGATGTTTGGTGGTAACCCCTAGAATGTCCATGTTTTAAGTGCAATGTATTCTGCACCAGTAGGCTTTAAATGAGATTTATAGAGGGTAAGGTGGTCAACGTTAAATGGGATGTTCAATTCAAACTCAAGCCAATTCTCGACTAGTGCTGTAGGATTGCCTTGCTTAATCCTTGCGACAGTAACGTGAGGGTTGAATTCATTTCTTTTCGCAAAAGGAATTCCTGACAGAAGAGACGTTGCAATGGAATAGAGTTCCTGAAACTTTTCCCATCCTATTCCAATGCCCATGTAGAGCACTCTTGCATATTTTGGAGGTTTGTTCGGAAAGTATCCAGTGGTTTCAATTGAAGCTGGGAACTTATCAAACGAGAGTTGATCTATTTTTTGAATGACCTGTTCTTGGACTGTTTGAGGAATGTCTCCAAAAAAGTGAGTTGTTATGTGATAATTTTCAGGTTTTGTTACGGACAGCTTGATTTCCTTCTTGTAAGGCTGAAGAAAGTTGTATGGATCAACAACTGTGGGAACCTTTACAGCCAAAAAACATCGATCGGCATTATCGTTCATCTTATTCTCGTAAGCCTTCATTAACTTAAAAAATTTGATCAGAAGTTTTTCTTTAGTGACCAATCCATCGCAAAGTACGTTGATTATTGGAGTAACCGGACTCCCAGCTTCAGGAAAGAATGAATTTGCCGCAATTGCGAAACGTCACGGATTTGTACATGTTATCATGGGAGACGTAATACGGGGGGAATGTATTAGAAGGGGGTTAGAGCCTACTAGAGAGAATTGCAACCATATTATGATAGAATTGAGGAAGGAAGAAGGAGAATATGTGGTTGCCAAGCGAACACTGGTAGGAATTGAGAAACATGTAGAATCGGGAAAAACTTGTATATTGGTTGATGGACTGCGCTCAATGAAGGAGGTCGAACTGTTTCGCGAGAAGTTCCCGGAATTTATTGTCGTAGCGATCCACGCCAGTCCGCGAGTAAGAAAACAGCGGGTCAAATTGCGCCAGAGGAATGATGATGCGAGTTCGACGAGCCAATTCAACCAAAGAGATGCAAGAGAACTGGAAGTAGGAATTGGCAAGGTCATAGCCTTGGCAGATTATCTTCTCTCTCCCCCGGACAACTTGCAAGTTGCAAGAAAACAATTTGAGGAGCTAGTAGAGCATTTGATTGAGACAAACAGAGGTGAATTGGGATGTACATAACCTGTGAACTTAAGATGAACCCAACTGAAGATGAACAAAAGCTAAGAAAGTTGATGGCTCAAATTGTGGTTGGGGATCCAACGTTGGACAAGAGGTTTGATGGAGAATATTTGGTCATTTTGACGAACAATCGGCTGGACATTATGGGTTTCTTCGAATTGATAAGAGAACAGCGCCTTTTGGACACCGTGCGCACTCAAATGTTCAAAAACATGGAATATGGAAGCATGACGAGCCTTTATTTCAATAAGCAAGCGCTACACATGGGACGACTCAGTATAGTGGATTTTGAAGACAATCCGCCTTTAGGAGCAGTTCTTCTTCAATTTGTTTCAGAAGAAGGAGAGAAATTAGAGGAATTCATTGATTGGCTGGCACCGCAGACGTATAAAGGAAAGGAATTGACAGAGGAAGAGTGGAAAGAAGTAAAGCGTCGTGAAGCCCTAATTCGGGAGAAAAAGAAAAAAGAGGAGCTAAAACGTCAAAGGGAATCCCAACAGTTTGAGTAGATGTAGTTGACGCTTTCATATGGAATTTGGTTCAAAGCTTTAAGTAGATGCAATCCTCTTAATGATCATGGGTGAAATCGATCAAGTTTCGTTTCATTTGGATTTACAGGAAAGGTCGTCCCATTTGGTTAAAATAACCATGGAATTTGTTGCGCCATGTGACAATCCAGTTCTTGAAATGCCATCCTGGACACCGGGAAGCTATTTAATCAGAGATTTTGCGAGGCATGTTCAAGAACTTCATGGCAGAGATTCAGAAGGTAAGTTAGTGAATATTGAGAAGGTGAAAAAAAACAACTGGAAGGTTCAAGTCAACAAAGGTATGAAAACCAGTATTTCTTACAAAGTATACTGCTATGAATTATCTGTCCGGACAAATTACTTGGACAACCAAATTGGTCTTTTGAATGGCACAGCCACATTTTTCTATGTCTGCACCACTCCAGACATGTATCCTCTGAAAGATTGGAAAGTTACCCTATCAATTGATCCATTGGACTTCAACGTGGTTACAT
>JALUTL010000145.1 GCA_027016475.1 Candidatus Heimdallarchaeota archaeon | reverse complement strand
TTTTTAGCTCATGGGCTGTTTCTTCCTCTCTTTTCCTTCCAATATCACAATCTTTGACTTTGACAGTAGGATGTGCATCAAAGTTGTTACCATTAACTTAAACGTACGTTATGACGCTCCCCATTAGGAGAATAATAATAGTAAATACAGTAAATGTTTTTTTCATATATTTTTCATATATTTTTAAAAAACAATTATTTTAAAAATTTTTTGTCTTTAATGTTGAAATTTTCATTATATTTACTTATTTTGTGATGTAAATAATTCAAATGATCAATTTGTCAAAATCAAGGAAATATAGTTTGAAAGATTGTTACACTACAAAAATTCTAGTCTCAGGGTTTCAGATGGTTTCAGTCTGGTGGCCTCCCTGAAGCTCAGGATACCTGACACTAGGAGCATGACCACAGTAAAACCGCTGACAAAGACATTGATGTTCTGGTTTACGAACAATGTCAAGTGCATAAGCGTTTCCGACACCAATGGTAACCAAATGGTTTGTGCTACCTGAGGACTTGCTATAAGCGTAATCCCCAATGCTAACCCTCCAGTAATCAGCAGTTCCCAAAGGACACCTATAAACAGCTCTCTTTTGAAGTAGCCAAAGATGCGGATGATGCTCATTTCCTTGTCTCGTTCAACCAGTGATATGAAAAGCGTCGTGAATACCGTGATCGTTCCAACTGCAAGGCCAAGAATGACTATCAGGTAGATGACGATCGTTTGTGAACTGATCAGGCTTTCAACCTGCATGAGGATGTCATTGACTGAGATGGCGTAGTTGATCTCAGGAAAGTCTTCATTCAGGGTATCTAGCATGTCAGTCATGATTTCTTTGGATGTCAGTTTCAGGAAGTACGCGTTATGGAACGTCAATCCGAAGTTTGAAAGCGGAAGGCCTGTAGTCGGGTCTTCCACCAATGTTGCTAGATATGCGAGGTCAAAGGTGATGGATGCAGATCTGAATATGTCATTGTTTACACCGACAATGGTCAGGTTGACTGTCCGTCCGAGGAAAAACAATTGGATTTGGTCGCCTATTTGGTATCCGAAGTTGCCTCTTAGGTATTGTGAAATCAGGACTTCAGAAGTGTTGGGCTTGTACATTCTTCCGTCTATCAGGTCAATGTCTAGCATGGTTGTGTTTTGTTGCAGTCCTTTGAGGTAGGCAACGTGGTCTGGATGGCCTTTGATCTGAGCCAACAGTTCAAGATAGGGTTCAACAGCTTCCACACCTTCAAGATTCTTGAGTTTGGTTTGGAGGGAAGTGAAGGAATCCTCGAAACCTGCATTGACCAGTATGTCGAAATGGATATTTTCGTCAAAGTAGGAGTTGACCGTACCGTTGACACTGTCGAATGTATAAAGGATTGATGTGACAAAGATCAGGGCTGTTGTGAAACTGACAATTGTGAGGGCAGTTCGTGTCCTGTTGCGTGTCAGGTTTCTCCACGCCATCCGGAGGGTTCTTCCGGGAAGAATCTTGGAAACTGCATGGAGTATTCCTGAACTTTTGAATTCACTGGTTTTGCCTCTCATGGCTTCGTATGGGGTCAATCGGAACAGGTTCAGCAATGCAAGAACGCTGAACCCTATGACAATGATGTAGGCGCTGATGATTACCTGCAGGTAGACTCCAAGGGGGATCTCTGCTTGCAAAGCAAGAAGTCCCCAAGTGTCGACGATTGACTGCATTAGCCCCTTGAGTATGGCATTTCCCGCTACAATTCCTGTAATTGCACCAAGAATAAAAAGCAACGTTATTCTGAATATATATGACATGATTACGGTTCCTTTGTTTGTTCCGAATGCGTAGATTGCTCCGATGATGATTTTTTGGTCATTGATGTACCTGTTTGTCACTACGAATATTACGACTCCTGCAATGAGGAAAATAAAGATGGTTGAAACGAACATGTAACTCGATGTTACAGTCAGGGCATCCTTGAGGCTTTTTCTGAAGCTTACTTCACGAACAACCCATGTAAAGGCAATGGGTGTTTCTCCCTTTTCTTCGGTAAACTCTTCCTGCAAGGCTTCAACAATTTTTGTTTCCTCTTCAAGAGTCACCTGCTCATCGATGTAGAAAAGGAAGCTATTGCGCTGTGTGGTGTTCAGTGGCAGTCCCAGAAATTTCAACGCCCCTTTAGTATGGAGAAAGACTACTCCATCCTGAACCAAGTTGTATGAGAGGAATTCCACAGACCTACCAAATCCAACAACAGTATAGTTGACCTTTCCCACAGGACTGTAAATTGGTATGACATCTCCAATACGCAAACCTTCAGCTTTGGCAAAAGATGTAAGGACAAGAGTTTCATTTTCGTTGGTAGGCTTCCTTCCTTCATCGATAACCAATTGATTTACAGGTTCTGGAGTCTGTTCGCTGATTGATCGGACGACAAGCTCTGTCCATTCGCCGTTGTCAAACCTGTACTTGGAGCTGAGATACAGGATTGCTTCTGACGCTGTAGGCGGACGTCCTATGGTGCTTTCAATAATTGTTGAAATTTTGTCCATGGCAGTCTGGCTTACCAGCTCGGGGAAAATGACGTTGAAATGTGCAAGCCTATACTGTTCCTGATCTGCTTTCATCGAATTGTCAAGATTAAGGGTTACGCTGTTTAGGGCCAGAGGGAAGGAAATAATGATGACAACCGCTACAATGATGATGAAGCTTCTTGCCTTCTGAAAATACAAATCCCTTAGAGCAGATTTGTAGACCCTTCGCATCCTCACGCCTCCTTTGCAATTGGAATTTCCTGATCCACAATCCTTCCGGATGAGAGTCGGATGATGCGATCACCAAATTTCTTCAAGTTCACGTCATGCGTGACCATGACGACAGTACTTTCATACTTCTTTGCTGTTTCTTTCATGAGCTTGACCATTTTTTGCCCAGTTTCTTCATCCAATTGCCCAGTCGGTTCATCAACGATCAGTATTTCAGGATGCTTGACCAGTGCCCTTGCCAAGGCAACTCTCTGTCTTTCTCCACCAGAAAGTTGTGATGGAAATGAATCATACCTTCCTTGTAGGCCTACCTCGTCCAGAAGTTGTCTGGCCCTTTGCTTAAGCTGTTTTCCGGTGATTCCCACAAGCTCTCCAATCATTTCCACATTTTCCTGAACAGTCAATGTAGGAACAAGACTATAGAATTGGAACACGAAGCCTACTTTTTCTCTTCTGTATCTGGTCAATTCCTTGTCGCTGAGCTTGTGCAGTTCTATGGTTCGATCCTTGGCAAAAACTGTGACACTTCCACTATCTGGCCTATCGACTCCTCCAATCATATTGACCATTGTGGACTTGCCAGAGCCTGATGGTCCCATGATGATTATGAATTCCCCTCTCAGAATTTCAAGGTTGATATTGTCAAGAGCAACAATTTTAGCTTCTCCCAATTCATATTTCTTCGACAGATTTTCCAACTTGACAATTATGTCATCCATTCAAAGTACTGCATCCTAGGGTAGTATTAATAGAATCCCTTGATTTACCATACGATCGTCAATTATAGGAAATTAACTTGGAACCACTGCAAAAATTTATTGGTAAATAAGTCGGTATCCTCTATCATTGGAAGATGTCCGACATTTGGAAGGATTTCAAGCGTATTAAGCTGAGCGAGGTCAGCCATTTCTTTGGCAACCTCTGGTAGTGTCAAGGTATCCTCTTCACCGACAATGACCAAGACTGGATTAGGGTATTGTTTCAAGAATTCCCCCGTGTTCCTTCTGCCTGCCATTGCTTTCAGGGCATCTGCAATGCCTCGGATGGTCTGTTGCTCCATCAAATGTCGGGCTAAACCTACAATGTCTTCCTTGTGCTGCTTCGTGGTCTTGCCCAATGTTGCCTGTGCCATGTTGTTGACAAACTCTGCAACCATAGGATGACGGCTAATCAAAGATGACAATGGTTTTGATTCTGCCCCTGCCTCTGCGGTGTTCAGCTTGAGTAAATTCTTCGCCTGCATTATTCTGCCGTTTTTCTTGTCTTCGGTATCCTTATGATGCTTCGTATCTATAAGCAAAAGGCCAGACAATTTGCCGCCATATCTGGCTAAAGCTTCTAGGGCAATGTAGCCTCCCATTGAACAACCTCCCAAGAGAGTAGGCCCTTGAAAATTTTTCATGAGCTGTTCCAATGCATCCACATAGGGAGTCAGATCTTTCGGTTCTTTTTCGAGAGGATCACTTTTTCCAAATCCAGGCATGTCTGGAACGATGAACCTCAATGGGACACCAAATTCACAGCACTGCGAAAAAACTTCATTCAGTTGGGAATGCGTGAGGAACTTCTCATAAATGGTTCCATTGAAAGGGAACGGATGAATCAGGACGATTGTAAGGTTTGACTTTTCATCGAAAAATTGACATGACATCTGCTTGTAGGAAAGCTTCCTTCCATTTTTGAGGGTAATCGTGTGTTCAGTAATAGGAAGTCTAGCTGCGACTGCACTCATTTAGTATACATTAACTCATTCCCTTATATGTACTTCTGAAACCATCCAATGGGTTTGTAATTCTTCACTTTACAAAGAAATGTTCTTCCCCATCCTTGGAGAACTTGCCAACATGTCCCTTTTCAAACAGCCTTTGAAGTGATGAATGTACATCACGCATTGAAAGCCCTGTTTCATGGGCTATTTCAGATACGGATGCCTCTTCACTCTTCAGCAAATAGCGGGCAACTGGAAGCAAATCTTTTTCCAAGAAAATTAGGGTGCTTGCATCCAATGGATTGGTTGGATCCTGTCTCTTGATGTCAGTGGTTAATTCTCCCAATACTTCATTGATATCGTCTTCGAATTGTTCGAAATCGATCCTTTCTCCTTGCCAATTTTCGATTTGGGTCTTGTATTTTCTCATGAAGCGAATTCCCAAAAGCTGTGCTTTCTCTTTGGCCAAATCTGATTTTGTTGACACCAGAACTACATAGAATGGGCCGGCCTTTTCACTTGAAAACTGAATGGGACCTGCCGTAAGTTCATTGAAGTACGTTCCAGTAACCTCCTTGACAAAAGTCTGCATGGCAACAAGC
>JALUTL010000144.1:10451-14195 GCA_027016475.1 Candidatus Heimdallarchaeota archaeon | reverse complement strand
TTCGGCTGATATGCGACTGGTAGGCCTCCCATGTCTAGTCCCGAATCTCCTGGTATTCACGTGTCTTGAACATAAACTGCTTCTTCAGGTTGTAGGGCACCCGTTTGCGTGCCTTTGTCGTCAGAAAGAGCTCATTCATGCCGAACTTGCTGAGCTTAACACCTTTCTGCTTTTCATGCAACAGATGATGCACTATGTACTTGGCCATCTCACTGTCCCTTCGAACCAGATCACTGATAAACTGCCGTTTGTTTGTTCGGAGCTCATCAAAGGGGACAGAGATTAGTGAAGTACATCAGTCATCACTTACAACTATACTATTTAAGGGGCGACAATCAAAATAGTCTAATCATTAACGGGCAGTTCTAGCTTCAGGCCCATGCGGCAGCTTGAGGCACGTTTTGTGGCAACCGTGCAGGCCACCAAAATCCGGAACACCTTCAACCTGTTTGCCACCGACGCCGTGCTGGGCGTGTTTGTGGGCATCGCCAAGCTGCTGACCGGCATCCCCATGCTGTACATCCGGCTGGAGTTCCCCCCGCTGCTGGAAGTGACCGTCGGAAGCCTGCTGCTGGTGCACGGCAGGCAGGGAATCACCGCAGGACTGGTCTATCTGCTGCTGTTCACCGGCTTTTCCATCCTGTTGCTTGAACTACATATGCCGGCTTCCAGACTGCAAACGTGATCTCACTAACCAATCGCTTCAGGGCCGCTGTTGCCCAAAGAGGTGTCTATGATATGATAACCTTTGGTCTCACCTCTGATATTCCTCTTTGGTTCATTGACGAAATGGGAACCACCCCTTGGGATGATCTCAACAAACTATGGAAAATGTCGCCTTTGAGCAGAGTCCGAAATATCGAAACTCCTTTGCTTATCATTGCCGCTACCAATGATTTCAGAGTGGCAATTTCCCAAAGTGAGGAACTTTTTGCAACGTTGAAGCTCCACAACAAGGAAGCCATGTTTGTAAGATATCCGAGAGATGGACATGAGCTTTCCCGCTCTGGAGAGCCTCTGCATGTGATTGATCGTCTGAAAAGGATACTCGAATGGTTCAACAAACATTGAGATCTATAGTTTCATGAAATATATTTTGATTAAAATAATCCGTCAAAGTTTTTTTATATCAACTTTCCATTCAATTTAATCTAAATTAATTGTGGAACAGGAGTAGGCCCCGGACTTCCTCCACCACCTGAGTAGTAGACATATCCAGAAATAAACGATGAAAAGAGAGTTGAGCCACTAGTCGTCTTGAAGGTTATTTTGACTCTATAATATCCTGTTGAACTCATGGTGTATCCAATGCTTTTAGATCCAGAACCAATACCAATACTCCAGCTCAATGTTTGCTTCACTGTTCCGGATGTTCCAGAACTGCTACTAGTTTTGATAACCTGTAAGGTCAATGTTCCACTGATCAATGCTGAATAGTGAACTGATGCAGCAAGAATGTTTCCGGAACTTCTTATAGTTGATTGGGTTATCGAGAACCTCGAGTTGTATACCTTTGGATTAGTTCCAATCTGGTATTCATATGAGTTGGACATTTGATCATTGTCAGGATCTCCATTAGCTCCATCAGCTCCGCTTGCAGATTTTGGATTCAATCCATAAGTCACTTCCCATCCATCTGGTAGCCCATCATTGTCTGTGTCTGAATCTCGTGGATGTGTTCCCTTTAGGTATTCATCCCTGTTGTTTAGTCCATCACTGTCTGGGTCTGAAGCTCCATTACTCGGATCAAGTGGATCGAAGGAGTATGAAGCTTCCCATCCATCCGGTAGCCCATCATTGTCCGTGTCTGAATCTCGTGGATTAGTATTGGCATTCCTTTCCTGTGAATCACTATAGTTGTCATTGTCCGTATCTGCGTCAAATGGACTGCTTGTGTAACGCAAGAGGTTATCAGTGGTTGGGTCATATGAAACCCAACCATTCACTTCAGTTCCGTCAAACAGTCCGTCGTTGTCAGTATCGCTATCCAATGGCAAGGTTCCGTAGGTCACCTCTCTTCCGTCGGACAATCCATCATTGTCGGTGTCGCTATCCAATGGTAGGGTTCCATAGGTATTCACCTCGCTTCCGTCAGACAGATCGTCGTTGTCAGTGTCCGAATCAGCAGGATCAGTTGAATATGTCACAAATTCTTGATAATCTGTCAAACCATCATTATCATAATCATTGTCCGCAACGTAATTTGTTGAATCTGCTTGATTTCCTGCATAATCAACAGCCACAATCTTCCATGAACCGGAAGGATTTGCATTGCTGACAGTTATTGTTTTTGAGGTTCCTGTAAATTGAGTGACGTAGTTTCCATCGCGATACAGCCTGTAATTGGAGATTCCAAACATATCGCTACCTGCATTTACAGTAACTTCATATTCATAGGTGTTGGGCGAAGGATTGGCTGAAGGTACAATGGATGCAACTGAATGGCCTATAGGGGCATCATGATCAACCAATATCCAATAGGATTGTGTTGAG
This sequence comes from Candidatus Heimdallarchaeota archaeon, assembly GCA_027016475.1. GTDB lineage: Archaea > Asgardarchaeota > Heimdallarchaeia > Heimdallarchaeales > Kariarchaeaceae > WAKA01. Next base: position 11,702 of record JALUTL010000144.1, on the reverse strand, counting down.
CTCAACCCTTTGTTATTCAATGCAGAAACAGTAAGAATATAGGTTCCTGATGACAATTGAGTGGTGTCAAGTGCCAATTTCATTCTCTGATGCTTGACCAATCCAAATTGATCAACCACTCTTGCACTCGTAACCTCAGACCAGGTCATTGAAGCAGGTGTAACCTTGTTTAATCTGTCTGTTTCTACTACAGACATTGAATATCCTGAAGGTGTAGCATCATACACGCTCCATCCTGCAGATGAGCCGGTTTCTCCGTCCCATAGCACCTGTCCATTAAGTGTAAGATCATCAATCTCTGCCGTACCCCTGAAAAACAGTCCTTCAAAAACAGTAATGTTTCCATTGGGATAGTACTGCCTCAAATCTGAATAGAGATCAAAGGTCACAAAAGTCCAATTGACTCCATTGATCGTGAGATGATCTGTGGGCATAAACAGATATCCATTGCTTACTGATGGTGTTGAACCAGTGTATCCAGAAGAATAGGTGATATAAACAATACCAACATCTGATTGAACTCGAAGGTAAATATAATACGCTCCTGAACCACGGATGGCCATGGTGAACCTTGAATTGTTTTCATCCACGGGCATGTTGATATTGTATTTGAAGCCATTCTCTGTTCCTGATCCGACAACCTTCATCACTTTTGATTTTTGGGCGTACAGGGTGGCTGTAGTTGCACTCGTTACAATTCCCCCGTCCAATGAGTATTGTGAACTTCCAGTACCATGATGGAAGTAGTATTTTGCAGTATCCATCTTTTCATCTACATTGACAAAATATTCTCGATACCCTGTTCTGGAATTGGTAGGATTGGCCTGTTGCTCAACAGGTTGAAGAATAGAAGAATCTGAAGAAATAGTGGGTGCATCCAGTTTTTCAGGAATTACATAATGGAACACTTTGGATACTGAATCTGAAGGGATGGTTGAGTTGTCATAGGCAACTGCCGTTACTTTAAGAATACCCGTACGAGGAATCAACCCTTCTACATAATATTTGTGCAAAGGAATCTCCAATGCCCAATATTGCCCCCATCCTTCTTGCCCTGCAAGTGGACCTTCTCCTATGCCTTTCCTTGTGTTCTCTAATCCCACAACAGCTCCATATGTTGCTCCTGAAAGTCCGGGTGAAGTCGTTGAATTGAAAGCTGGAAATATCAAATATTCAACTTTCAACGCATTGATGGTCACATTGCTTTTGCTATTTACATATGGGAATTGATCTACAAATTCAATTCTAAAT